>NZ_QFRV01000060.1:0-28069 GCF_004136805.1 Enterobacter cloacae complex sp. GF14B | reverse complement strand
ATCCCGATTGAGCAGCGTGCGGCCAGCGAAGTGACGGGCGTGGCGGGGAGCTTTGGCGCGGTGGAGTGGGCGCCGCAAAACGCGCAGGTCTATAACCCGGCGTTTGACGTCACCCCCGCCTCGCTGATTAGCGGCTGGGTGCTGGATACGGGCGTGGTCACGCCGCAAGAGGTGGCGGAAGGGAAATTTGCCTGAGTGGGGCTATCCTTTAAGGGGTTCCCCTGAGAGGACAACATCGTGACGCTCGATCCTGAAACAGACTTAAAACTGGAGCGCGTGGTGGACGCACCGCGCGATCTGCTGTGGCTCTGCTGGACTACGCCAGAGCACATCAAAAACTTCTTCATTCCTGCTCCCCATAAGGTGACCGAATGCGACCTCGACCTGCGCGTGGGCGGGCGGTTCAATACCGTGTTTGAGGTGGACGGGCAGCGGATGGATAACCGGGGCGTATTCCTTGAAATCGATCCGGGGAAAAAGCTGGTCTTTACCGACGGCTATACCGAAGGCTGGAAGCCGGCCGAGAAGCCGTTTATGACGGCAATTTTGCTCCTGGAAGACGCCGGGGAGGGCAAAACCCGCTATACGGCGATAGCGCGCCACCCCACGAAGGAAATCCGCGAGCAGCATGAACAGATGGGATTTCACGAAGGGTGGGGGATTGTGCTGGATCAGCTGGTGGGGTATGTGAAGTCTGTTCGACCCCCTCTCCCTTGAGGGAGAGGGTTGGGGTGAGGGGGGAGAATTCATTGATCAAGTCGAAGATAGATTTTCTTTTTTAGTATTCCTCATCTGACGAAATATTGGCTCTCCCTTTTCATCAAAGTATCTTTCCGGCCATATCACATCGGGCGGAATGTCTAGCGCCTGCGCGATAAGCAATTCACCTTTAGGCCATGGGCGCGTAAGCGCGTTGGCCAGTGTGGATGATGAAAGTCCAGCTTTTCGGGATAGAGATGCCAGGCTTGTTCCATGTTTCTTTAGTGCGGCGATGATATCGGCAGGATGCCAGTTCTGATGACGCATTGTGTCCTCCTTACATGTGTTTGTTACGCGCTTAATTATCCTGTTTTGGGATAAAAACGCAATGAGAGGATATTCGATTTCAGGATATTTGTATGGAATCGGAACAATGGCCTCAGTCTATTCAGAAGAATACCAGCGTGTTATCAATGCGTTGAAGAAAGCTCGTAAGGAGAAGGGGATTACTCAGGCACAGCTTGCGGAAGCGCTGGGCAAACCGCAGTCGTTTATCGCTAAAGTGGAAAGCGGTGAACGCAGGTTAGATGTGGTGGAGTTTGTGCATTTAGCAAGTTTGGTTGGGTTAGATACTGAAAAGGTAATACGTGATATGGTTCTCATGAAGTCATGGAAGCAATAAAATAAGCATTACTTTTAGTTATTTGTAGAGAAAATATATGAGGCAAAAGTATGGATGAGCTAAATGATCTAATATTTGATATGGATAGATTAACTACGGAGGGGGTATTAGGTTTTTATAATTGTATAGAAGTTACTGAATTATTTGCATTAAATAAAAAAAGCCGCGAAGTAATAAATGTTTTAACGCATCTCGTTTATGAAAATGTCACTAATCCTGAGTTTGAAAAGATAAGCTATTTGAATGGGAAAGATGATTTAAAAGTATCCTCTTTAAAGAGTTGGTATTTTGGAATTAAAAAATATTATATCACGCTTGAAACTATTTTATTGCTTATTAAAAAATTAATATATGATAGAACATGGCTAAGTTGTGAAGATACATTGCCCGCTTGTCACTATAAAATTAATCCATATAAATTCATCCCAGCAGATAGTTACGATTCTAATGTAATAAATAAACTGTTAAAAAATAATTTTTTTGGTGGTTCGTTATTGATTGAATTAGAAAATGAAGAAAAAAATGAACTTCACTTCCTTTTAGATAATCCTCCAGTTCTTCAAGAATTATCTTCAAAAGTGAGTAAGTTGATTCCGTTTAGCATTGCATCAGCTTCTGATAAATTAGGCAGTGTATTAATACAAATTCCAGTAAATATTATTCGCGCGAAAGTCCGTACATATCCAGATAATGAAAATTTACATTGCAAACTTGTTTGGCATCCCTCTGCTAAAAAAAGAGATGTGTATATTACTTTTAGGAGAATGGATCGTGATTCAAATATTGATTCATTTTACTCCACGGTGCTTAGTGCTGAGCAAAATGAAATGATCTTCCCAAGTCAGTATGGCAGTCCTTACGAAATGACAATATGGGATCCTTTTCATAAAGTTCTTCTTTATGCAGTTAGACCTTCGTCATTTATTAAAAGAATTGCATTGAATATGAGAGCAATTAATGGCAGTTCAAGAATTATTCCTTTAAAAAGTGGAGGTTTTGATGAAATACAAGTTTATAGACCACAAAATAGCATGATTGGAGAAAGAGATAGTGATGTTAAAAAATGGTCTTCGATTCGTATTTATCGTAGCGAACGAGAGCAACTCTTACATGAAAAATATTTTGTCCAATATAACGCAAAGGGTAAATATAGAGAAAGTGAACGAACCCGTGCTTTAAGTGATATCCGTTTTTTGATAAACAAATTTGGAGAAAATGGTGTTTGTTTGTGGGATCCGTATCTTAATGGCGATGATTTATTGGAGACATTATTCTACAATACATGTTTGAAATCGAAAATGAGAGCGATAACTTCCTCAAAGTACATTTCAAAAGTAGCTGTTGATGCAAAGGTTTCCAATGCTGAAGACGATGGAAGTATGGAAGAGTATATTTTTGATTCATTTGGACGCTTGGCAACACTCCCACCACAAACATTGTTAGGATTAAATATTGAAGTTAGGAAGCCCTACGGTAACAAAGGGTGGAACTTTCATGATCGATTTTTAATTTTTCCTTATACCGAAAATGAACCAATGGCTTGGTCAATCGGTACTTCGATAAATAGTGTGGGTAGAGAACATCATATTTTACAAAAAGTAAGTGATGCGCAACTGATAGCAGATGCATTTGAGGATTTGTGGGGTGTTATACAACATCCTGATTGCTTAGTTTGGAGTACATATGACAAATGATACTAAATTAGTAGAAGAACAATTGGCATTGTATTTTTCGGAAGTTATTCGTGCTGTAAAAGAAGATTGTAATCGCATTGAGCATTTATTGTTACGTGCAGAAAGTGTGGATGGATTGTCAGAATTTATCTTTACGAATAGAACTGGATGCACTGTATATTCCAACGATGCATTGTTTTTTTTGAAATGGATTGAATGTATTATCTTCAATGGGCATATAAATGATAAATTTGAAGTTATTGCAATTTACTATATTATCGATATAACTATAGGTTCTGATGTTTTTTGGAGTAATAATCGTTTGCACAGTGACCCAAAGATATTTTATTCAACGTCGATAGAAATGATATCTTCATCAATTAATTCTATTGATTATTGTTGTGATACTGATTTCCATAACACTAAAAAAAAGAATTACATAAATGATATCGTTAAAAAAAATGATTGGTATTCAATTTACAATGAATTTCATCGCGAGGCTGATGTTTACAAATTATTTCTAAATCATTACATTAAAAGTTCTGTTGATTTTCTTTATTATAATTGCCGTGAAATGTTGATTGATGCTTTAAATAGACATAGGGATGTCCCAGTGTTATGGGGGGTTTTTGATTATTTGGGGGAGGATAAAGCTCTGGATTTGGCAATTTCAACAAATTCTGCATGCATCAATTTTTATACGATTGCTTCTATCTTTCCATTTAATAGAATCAGGAAGGAAAAAATTAATAAAGATCGTATTAGTGAATTGCTTTTGAATGTTTTTGTTAATTTAGAACTCTCAGGGCATTTTATGAAGATATTTAATACATTTCCCTCTAGGTATCCGACTTTACAACAACCTTTAGGAAAAGCCTTGGCTTCTATAAAGTCTGAGGGGTTAATGACGCTATATTTTAATTCGATATCGTTACATCTTTATGAACTTAATTCTGATAATGGAGGCCGAAAGGCTGTTTCTGAGTGTATGTCTGAGTTTTCATTATATGCAGAGCAGTCGTTTAGAATGTCAACGTGGAAGATAGCCTATGAATTATGGAGAGAGTGGTTTCAGATAAAAGAATTAAAGGCTGAATTCCTTAATGAAATAAAGGTTTGCGATATTGACTATGCTATAACAATGTATTACTTAGAGTGTTGTACAAAAGAGGAAAGGGAGGCAATAATGTTAGATATTATTAACGAGATGAAGGGGTTTTCTTCACGATGGTATAGTACATCATCTGCGATGACATCTTTTTGGTACACGAAATTATGTGTTTTACAGCCCGTTTCACATGCGGAAAATATAGCATACGATGTTCATCTGCCAATAGCAATGCTTGGTAGAACGTATATGCCTATTTGCTTTCAAGAAAATGAATATATATTTAGTACACTTAAGGGGTGAATAAATTAAATGGAGCTTATGGTGTGGTTGAAAAGATATGAGGTCGTTTAGAATAGACCTCTTATCTTTATTAACTCAGCGTAGGATACTTTTGGGAGATGTTACTATCAGTAAACTGCGCCACCCATCCCTCCGGGTTATCGAAAATACGAATCGCCGTAAAGTTCGGCTCTGATCCCATATCAAACCAGTGCGGCGTGCCCGCCGGCACGGAAATCAGGTCGTTTTTCTCGCACAGCACCTGATACACCTCATCGCCGATGTGCAGGCAGAATAATCCCGCCCCTTCCACGAAAAAACGTACTTCGTCTTCGCCGTGGGTGTGTTCGTTCAGGAACTTCGCGCGCAGCGCCTCTTTCTGCGGATTGTCGGCGCGCAGGCTGATCACATCCCAGCTCTGGTAACCTTTCTCTGCCACCAGCTTGTCGATCGCATGCTGATACGCCGCGATCACGGCTTCAGGCGCGGGATCGTGCCCTAAATCGCGATCCGCAGCCCAGCGTTCAAACCGCACGCCTTTTGCGTTGAGCTGTTGGGCAATCTCGGCGGCGTCGGTGCTGTGCCACTGGTGCTGACTGGCGTCTTTATCGGAATAAATGGTCAATGCGCTCATGAAGGGATCTGCTCCGGATTAATCTCGTCAAACTGGTGAATCTGATGGTGATGGCTTGCGCCGTCATCTTCACCGCGAATCAGTTGCAGGGTGCGAAAACCCGCCTGTTCAGCCGCGTCCAGCTCCTGATGAATATCCGACAGAAACAGGATCTGCGACGGGGCAATGCCCGTTTGCGCCGCAATATTTTGATAAGACTGCACCTCGCGCTTGGCGCCAATGTGGGTATCAAAATAGCCGCTGAATAAGTGAGTAATATCACCTTCGTCGCTGTAGCCAAATAACAGTTTCTGCGCGGCGACGGAGCCAGAGGAATAAACATAGAGATCAATCCCTTGTGCCTTCCACTTTTCCAGCGCGGGCAGTACATCAGGATAGAGGTGTCCGGTAAAGTCACCGTTGACGTAACCGTCCTGCCAGATGATGCCTTGCAGGGCTTTGAGCGCTGTCGATTTGCGGTCTTCATCCATAAAGGTAAACAGCACGTTGATGAGATCGCTGACGCTGGCATGCGGAGCGCTGATTTCATCGCGCAGGTTGTCCAGAATCGATTTGACCGGCTCGGCGTACTGCTGCGCGGTCACGAAGGCCGCCAGCCGCTCACGCGCGTAGGGGAACAAAACATCATGGACAAAACGGATATCGCTGGTGGTCCCTTCAATATCCGTCACAATCGCGCGAATCATACTCTCTCCCATTGTCGTAAACGCATTTCGCATTCAAATAAGAATTCTAAACCTTCCAGATGACGGCGGGCTTCGGCCACGTCGCGTCCCCAGCAGGTTAAGCCATGGCCGCGCAGAAGAAAACCATAATTAAGCGGGCGTTCCTGCGCGTAATGGGCGATGCGCGAGGCGAGGGCGTCGATGTCCTGGTCGTTATCAAACACCGGGATGGCCACCGTATCCCGATGCGTGGTCTGCCCGGTAAGGGATTTTTGCATCTCGAAACCGGTGATCTTCAGCTCGGCCTCGTTCACCAGCCGCGACAGCACCGTGGCATTGACGGTGTGAACGTGCAGGACAGCGTTAGCTTCGGGGAACAGGCGATAGATGAGGGTATGCAGCCCGGTCTCTGCCGACGGTTTACGGCCAGACGGCGCACGGTTGGTGGCGATTTCAACCTGTAGAAAATCGGCGGTGGTCAGGCTACCTTTATCTTTTCCGGATTCGCTCAGCCAGCACAGGTGTTCATCCTGACGCACGGACATATTGCCGCCGGTAGCGGGCGCCCAGCCTTTAGCGCCAATCCAGCGGCAGGCCTCGACCAGGTGTGTGAGTTGCAGGTTGTCTGTCATTTCCTTTTACCCTCTCGGCCAGGAATATTTATATCATTTAGACGTCTAAGCGTCTTGATTGCCAAAGACTAACATCGTGTTATAGTGTCAGCAACATAAGTATTACAGGCAGGCACACTACAATGAGCAATAACCCGTTGATCCCGCAGAGTAAACTTCCCAATCTCGGCACGACGATTTTTACGCAGATGAGCGCCCTGGCGCAGCAGCACAACGCCATTAACCTCTCACAAGGTTTCCCGGATTTTGATGGGCCGAAATATTTGCAGGAGCGTCTGGCGTACCACGTTGCGCAGGGAGCCAACCAGTATGCGCCGATGACCGGCGTGCAGACGTTGCGTGAAGCCATTGCGGATAAAACGGCGGAGTTATACGGCCATAAGCCTGACGCGAACAGCGATATCACGGTGACGGCAGGGGCGACCGAAGCGCTGTATGCGGCGATAACCGCCCTGGTGCGTACGGGTGATGAGGTGATTTGTTTTGACCCGAGCTACGATAGCTACGCCCCGGCGATTGAACTGGCCGGCGGCGTGGTGAAGCGCGTGGCGCTCCAGCCACCGCATTTTCGCCCTGACTGGCAGGCATTTGCTGCGCTGCTGAGTGACAAAACCCGTCTGGTGATCCTGAATACTCCGCATAATCCGTCGGCGACGGTGTGGCAAAAAGCCGATTTTGCTGCGCTGTGGCAGGCCATCGCCGAACGTGAAATATATGTTCTGAGCGACGAGGTGTATGAGCATATCTGCTTCGCCGAAGTGGGGCATGCCAGCGTGCTGGCGCATCCGCAACTTCGCGAGCGTGCAATCGCGGTATCGTCATTTGGGAAAACCTACCATATGACCGGCTGGAAGGTAGGGTACTGCGTGGCCCCGGCGGCCATTAGCGCTGAGCTGCGCAAAGTGCATCAGTACCTGACGTTTGCCGTGAACACACCGGCTCAGCTGGCGCTGGCGGATATGCTGCGTGCGGAACCCGGACATTACCGCGAGCTGCCGCACTTCTATCGTGAACGTCGGGATCTGTTTGTGGCGGCGCTGAGCAAAAGCCGCCTGGAAATTTTGCCGTCTGAAGGAACCTATTTCCTGCTGGCCGACTACAGCGCGATTTCCGATCTGGACGACGTGAGTTTCTGCCAGTTGTTGACGAAAGAGGTGGGAGTGGCGGCCATTCCGCTGTCGGTGTTCTGCGCCGATCCCTTCCCGCATAAGCTGATTCGTCTTTGCTTTGCGAAGCAGGAATCGACGCTGCTCGCTGCGGCAGAGCGTCTGGCGACGCTCTGACTATTTCACCGTCCAGGCTTCTGAAAAACGACGGTCTGCGAAGAGTTCGAGCAGACCGTTGATCTGCTTCAGACGCAGCACTTCATCGCTGTCCATACCTAACTCCTGGCCAATTTTCTGCTCACTCCAGCCCATAAGCACCAGTTCTCGCACGATTTCTGACATGGCGTTGATCTGGTGGCGTCCACGCGCGCGGTTGTGACGAATTGTTGCCGCCATGCGATCGAACTTTTCCTGGCGCGCTTTACGCAGGCAGGTAACAGGGAGGTAACCTTTAAGCTGGCGCTTCAGGATCGCCCGGTTACTGCCGATATCATGACGGTGAAAACCATCGACAATTTCGTAGTGCTGTGGCGCATTTTCCGTCACAACGATAGGTTGTGTGAATCCATCCAGCTCCAGTGACTTGCTGAGCAGCCGCTTTTCCGGCGGCGCGACGTTATTTGGGTTGTAATCGTTAGCGGTGATGTTTGTCTTTTTTATCCACAATACGCAATCGACGGGCTGATCGCGAAAAGGGCTGATTTCATGTAATGCCTGACGAAACGCATTAATAGCGGCTATTCGCTCTTCTTCTGAAAGTGCCTGAAGGTACGTTTCCATTTCGGTGATTATTCGTTGTTGCATAAAATCCCCCATTCCTTGCGTTTTGCTTTCACTCTGTCGCTGTAGCGCTGATAGTGTTTAGGCTTATTTGGGCTAAACGAAAGTGCCCGGCACCAATAGTCATTGTTGAGTAAAACCTTACAAATGCGTCGCCAGGAAGGGATATCTTTTGCACCAATGTCACCCTCCTGCGTGTCGGGAATATCGTTCATGCCTCGCTTTTGATACCAGTGGAGATAAACCGCGATTTTGTTGCGGTAATGTTCCGCCGTATTTTGCGGCATGCTGTCGAGTAACAGCATGGCGTATTCGCGCCAGCCGAGATGGTCTGGTTTCAGGATCTTCCGGTGGCCATAAAAATGGTTATCGTGCCCGGCATAAATACCTCCGCTTCGCACGCCGCAGGCGCGTTCACACATCGCCGCCCAGCGTTCGGGTTCAATGACATGATAGAGCCACAAGCCCTGACGCTGTTCCGGGCCAAACGGTTCGCAGATGCGCATATAACGCGGCGGCACCCCCGCCTTGTACATCAGGTCGTATAACGGGTTATAGCAACATTTTGATTTCGCGAACCACGTCCAGATGTCGGCGGTTTTCCAGTCGTACAAGGGGTAGATATACCAGGCGTGCCCACCCGGGGCGACGGTCGTCCAGGGTTTATCGTCAGAAAAGCGCTGCTTACGCGCCGACGCGATAGCCAGAAAGCGGTTGTAAGATTCATCGGCGCGGATCCCCACCATGACGGCGGCAGGACGTCTTTGTGCATACCATTCGGCAAACTCGCGCACGAAGGCTTCAAACGTCATTCCCTGCTGATAAAAATCGAAATAGTGATAATCGGTAATGGCATCTTCCGGTGGCTGGCGAACCCAGTTTGTCCCGGGTTCCCAGCACTGCCATTCAGGTTGAAACTGTGACAGGGCGTTCTGGGTCGTGAGCGGAAGCGCTACCCACCAGAACTGATGGATAACATCCCGATACAGCGTTCTCATCGTGTCAACATGCTGAATGGTTGAGGAGAATTGCGCTTCCCAGTCCAGAAAGATGACATCTATTTTTCGCTTTAATTGCCGTGCTTTCTGGGCAACGAGATGCAGCATCACGGTAGAATCTTTTCCACCGGAAAAGGAAACGCAGACCCTGGAGAAATTGTTAAGCGTCCAGTCTATGCGTTCCGCAGAAGCGTCTAAAACATTTTCCTGTAAAGGGATTTTATAGATCGACATGATTAATCGCGTCCTGCGTGTTAAATGTCTGGAAAAAAACAAAACGATATTATGGAATTATTTGTCCTTAATTTCACGGGGGCATTTTCTTCGGGTTGCCTTATTTGCATTCACCATGCAAATGTATTTTACGCAGACGGCGGAGAAACGCAGAGCTTATGCATTTTTTCAATGAATGTTGAAAAAACAGTGCTATTCAGTGATGAACGGCTGTAGAGCATATAGATCTTTAATTCAGGCAGCTCAAACGGTGGCTCAAGCCTTTTTAATTTCAACGGTTCTTTATATGTTTCATAGATCGACACGGGGATGAAGCCTAACAGATCAGATGAACAGACCATGGAGATGAGAGAGCTAAGGGAGTCCGTACGAAAAGCAATATTTCTTTCCGGAAACGCGTCATTTGCGCGACTCTGAAACTCTTTTACACCCGGATGAGCACTCTGGTAAAAAGTGAATTTCTCCTGGTATAGCACTTCCAGCGTGACTGCGTCAGCGAGCCTTGGGTGGTCTGCTCTACAGATTAAGGCTATCGGCACCGTGGTGAAGTGGGTGCAGACCACAGAGCGATTGTGGATAGGTGCGATAGAGAAGATGAGATCGGCCTTACGATAGGCCAACAAATCTTCCGCTGATTCGGAGGAAATGAGCATGTCTCTTTGCTCTATCTCATAATTCTCTTCAGATATTAAAAGCTTCAACGGTTCGAGCATCGAACCAGGAGACACCATTTGAGAGCAATAGATAACGAACTTTTTTTTGATGTCCGAGTGATGCATCATGTTGATCGTCTGCTCAAGCTGATTGAGATTTTTTTCCAGATGATGATGCAGGTTGGTACCTACTGTGGTTGGCGTAATTCCCTTCCCTGAACGGATAAACAGGGGGTCATTAAGCTGACCGCGCAGGCGTTGCAGCGACTGGCTGACGGCGGATGGCGTGATATAAAGCGTCTCGGCAGCCCTACTGATACTGAGATGTTGGTAAATGCATTCGAAGATGACTAACAGATTGAGATCGAATTTTTTTAGGTCGTAGAGGTTTGCCATGTTTCGTCCTGAGTGAGTTGAGTTTGCTGTCGTTATCCCATCCTGGAGTACGACAGAGGGAAGTTACCCTTTACAATCCGTGTGAATAACTCGCTTAATTTAAAATTTAAGTGATCTTAATATATCACGGCTTTGGATTATTGAAACATAACTTCAAGACTAATTAAGATAATTTTATCTTTAAAGTTTGATTGAATTATTTGAATGAAAAGTGGTGTTTATATATAGCGTGAAACCCATAATGAAATTAAATTCATAATCTTTCAGAGACCTCTTCGATACTGCCTATCACAGCCATAGGCAGGACTATCCCTCTTATGCATTGCTCAATGCGCGCAGGGGTGCTGTAATCAAAGCGCTGTTACGGCCTTGATACAAGGTATGTAGAGCGCAACGCAACGCCAGCTTCGGCTGGCACTGAATGTACCTGCGGGGAATTCAGGTATCAGGGCCGCCCGTTGAGGCGGCCTTTTTACTTTCAGGCTTTCCTGTAAAAGGTTCACCTTGCTGTCTTGTTGCTGTTGTAAGGTTTGGCTGATTGATTTGATAAAGCATACGCATTAGCCCCGATGGATAAAGTTGGTTACCTTACATCTCAACGAAAACACGGAGGAAGTACAGATGTCTTTGATTAACACTAAAATTAAACCTTTCAAAAACCAGGCGTTCAAAAACGGTGAGTTCATCGAAGTAACCGAGAAAGATATCGAAGGCCGCTGGAGCGTGTTCTTCTTCTATCCGGCTGACTTCACCTTCGTTTGCCCGACCGAACTGGGCGACGTGGCAGACCACTACGAAGAACTGCAAAAGCTGGGCGTAGACGTTTACTCTGTTTCTACCGATACCCACTTCACCCACAAAGCGTGGCACAGCAGCTCTGAAACTATCGCGAAAATCAAATACGCGATGATCGGCGACCCGACTGGCGCCCTGACCCGTAACTTCGACAACATGCGTGAAGATGAAGGCCTGGCAGACCGCGCGACCTTCGTTGTTGACCCGCAGGGCATTATCCAGGCTATCGAAGTTACCGCTGAAGGTATCGGCCGTGATGCATCTGACCTGCTGCGCAAAGTGAAAGCGGCTCAGTACGTTGCTTCTCACCCAGGCGAAGTGTGCCCGGCGAAATGGAAAGAAGGCGAAGCGACGCTGGCTCCATCTCTGGACCTGGTCGGCAAGATCTAAATTTCCGTCGTTTTTCACGCCATAGCTGCGTTGGCGTCGCCTGCTCACCCCGGTCACTTACTTTAGTAAGCTCCCGGGGATTCTCAGGCTAGCCGCCTTGCTCTGACGCGAAATACTTTGGAAATTGTTTCAGTCATGGGCGCTCCCCGCGCCCATTTCATTCCAGCACCATGATGCAAGTTGCATTCAGGCAGCCCGTATAAGGCGGCTTGCATGATGACGTTTTAAGAGAGGGAAGAATAATGCTCGACACTAACATGAAAACCCAGCTCAAGGCCTACCTTGAGAAACTGACCAAACCTGTTGAGCTGATTGCCACGCTGGACGACAGCGCGAAATCGGCAGAAATCAAAGCACTGCTGACAGAGATTGCTGAGCTGTCGCCGAAAGTGACCTTCAAAGAAGACAACACGCTGGCAGTCCGTAAGCCTTCTTTCCTGATCGCCAACCCAGGGTCTGACCAGGGGCCGCGTTTCGCGGGCTCTCCGCTGGGGCACGAATTTACGTCCCTGGTGCTGGCGCTGCTGTGGACCGGTGGTCATCCGTCAAAAGAAGCGCAGGCGCTGCTGGAGCAGATCCGCGATATCGACGGTGATTTTGAGTTTGAAACCTATTACTCGCTCTCCTGCCACAACTGCCCGGACGTGGTGCAGGCGCTGAACCTGATGTCAGTCCTCAACCCACGCATTAAGCACACGGCGATTGACGGCGGTACGTTCCAGAACGAAATCACCGAGCGCAACGTGATGGGCGTTCCGGCGGTTTACCTGAATGGCCAGGAGTTCGGCCAGGGGCGCATGACGCTGACCGAAATCGTCGCCAAAGTGGATACCGGCGCAGAAAAACGCGCGGCGGAAGAGCTGAACCAACGCGATGCTTATGACGTGCTGATTGTTGGCTCAGGCCCGGCGGGCGCGGCGGCAGCGGTCTACTCTGCACGTAAAGGGATCCGTACCGGTCTGATGGGCGAGCGTTTCGGTGGTCAGGTTCTGGATACCGTAGACATTGAAAACTACATTTCCGTGCCGAAAACCGAAGGCCAGAAGCTGGCCGGTGCGTTGAAAGCGCACGTCAGCGACTACGACGTGGATGTCATTGACAGCCAGAGCGCCAGCAAACTGGTTCCGGCGGCGGTCGAGGGTGGTTTGCACCAGATTGAAACGGCGTCCGGCGCGGTGCTGAAGGCGCGCAGCGTGATCATTGCCACCGGCGCGAAATGGCGCAACATGAACGTCCCGGGCGAAGATCAGTATCGCACCAAAGGCGTGACCTATTGCCCCCACTGTGACGGCCCGCTGTTCAAAGGTAAACGCGTCGCGGTGATCGGCGGCGGTAACTCCGGCGTGGAAGCGGCTATCGATCTGGCGGGAATTGTGGAACACGTTACCCTGCTGGAGTTCGCTCCGGAGATGAAAGCGGACCAGGTGTTGCAGGATAAGGTGCGTAGCCTGAATAACGTCGACATTGTGCTCAATGCCCAGACGACAGAAGTGAAAGGCGACGGCAGCAAAGTGACTGGTCTGGAATACCGTGACCGCGTGAGCGGCGATATCCACAGCGTAGCGCTGGCAGGGATCTTTGTTCAGATTGGCCTGCTGCCAAACACCACCTGGCTGGAAGGCGCTATTGAGCGTAACCGCATGGGCGAGATCATCATCGATGCGAAATGCGAAACCAGCGTGAAGGGCGTATTTGCGGCGGGCGACTGCACCACCGTGCCGTACAAACAGATCATCATCGCTACCGGTGAAGGTGCGAAAGCGTCGCTGAGCTCGTTTGATTACCTGATCCGTACCAAAACTGCATAATAAAAGAAAGCAAGACGACACCTGCAATGCCAGAGGCCACCTAAAGGTGGCCTCTTTTTTTATCTGACGACCATCACCGGAATGTGGGTGTGGCGGATCACGCTGGAGGCGTTCGACCCCAGCAGGTGAGTGGTGATGGAAGGGTTACGTGAACCAATCACTACCACGTCGGCATTTAATTCCCCGGCAAGCTCATTAACGGCGTCGCGCACGCTACCGAACCGGACGTGGGTTTTGATGCGGGAAGGATCGATGCTGAAGTGCCCGACCATGGTTTGCAGGCGCGTCTCGGCTTCGTGCTGTAAATGCTCTTCAAAACGACGCACATCAGCAGCGAAACGATGCAGGCTCAGGCTGGCAGAGCCCGGCAAAACATGCAGAAGATGAATAATTCCGTCCTGCTGCGCGAGAAATTCCGCGTGACGTATAGCCTTATCACTCAGTTCCATTTCAAAAACATCAACCGGCATAATGATTGTTTGATACATAACCGTTTCTCCTTGTTAATAAACGCTGAAATCATTCAACCACAAAATATAAATGGTTTCTGTAATCCCGACAGCACTTTTTTATCTCGCCAGGATAAATCTCAAAACAGCCGAATTCCGGGGCAGATCCCGAGAGGTAGCTACCCTTTTATAAGCTTACCCACACCCTATCGGAGGTTGCATGAAAGCTCTCACCTATCACGGTCCACATCATGTTCGGGTCGATAATGTCCCCGATCCGGGCATCGAACAGCCTGACGATATCATCCTGCGCGTAACGGCCACGGCGATCTGTGGTTCTGATTTGCATCTTTATCGCGGAAAAATTCCCAAGGTCCAGCATGGCGATATCTTTGGTCATGAATTTATGGGCGAGGTGGTGGAGTGCGGGAGCGAAGTGAAGAACGTGCAGAAAGGTGACCGGGTGGTGATCCCGTTTGTAATTGCCTGCGGTGACTGCTTCTTTTGCCAGATGCAACAGTACGCGGCCTGCGAAAACACGAATCGCGGGCAGGGCGCGGCGCTGAACAAAAAGCAAATTCCCGCCCCTGCCGCGCTGTTTGGCTACAGCCATCTTTACGGCGGCGTGCCGGGCGGACAGGCGGAGTATGTGCGCGTCCCGAAAGGCAACGTGGGGCCGTTTAAAGTGCCTCAACTGCTGTCTGACGACAAAGCGCTTTTCCTGTCAGATATTCTGCCTACCGCCTGGCAGGCGGCGAAAAATGCGCAGATTCAGAGAGGCTCCAGCGTCGCCGTATTCGGGGCCGGGCCGGTGGGGCTACTGACCATTGCCTGCGCGCGGCTTCTCGGCGCAGAGCAGATTTTTGTGGTTGATCATCATCCCTATCGACTGCGGTTTGCCCAGGAGCGCTACGGCGCGATCCCGATTAACTTTGATGACGATAACGACGCGGCGGAGAAAATCATTGAGCAAACGGCCGGACAGCGCGGAGTGGATGCGGTGATTGATGCCGTCGGGTTTGAGGCCAAAGGCAGCACCACGGAAACGATCCTCAGTAACCTGAAAATTGAAGGCAGCAGCGGCAAAGCCCTGCGCCAGTGCATTGCTGCGGTGCGGCGCGGAGGCGTGGTCAGCGTGCCGGGCGTGTATGCCGGTTTTATACACGGCTTCCTGTTTGGCGATGCCTTCGATAAAGGGCTGAGCTTTAAGATGGGGCAGACCCACGTCCATGCCTGGCTGGGAGAGCTGCTGCCGCTTATCGAAAAAGGGCTGCTTACACCGGAAGATATTGTCACCCACTATCTTCCGCTGGCTGATGCGGAGCGCGCCTATAAAATCTTCGAAAAACGGGAGGAGGAGTGCCGCAAGGTGATCCTGGTGCCTGGTGCAGACACCCCGGAGGCAGCGCAGCAGAAAGTGAAGGGACTGGTGAATGCCTTCCCCGGCGGCGTTGTGTGAGGTTCCTCACTCACCAGTGGCGCTCAAGGTATAGCACGGCCACGACGAGGATCGCCAGGATGATGAGAAAAACCAGTGTGATAACAAGTATCTCACCCATGACCGTCCCCACGGCACCACAACAGAGTAAGCGTGGATTAAGCGGTTTTTGTCCGATATAACACAATCGGGTGAATTTGCGGAAAGAGGATGCGGGTGCATCCTCTGTGCAAAGCGGGGTCGCTTGTTCAGAAGGGATTAACGCAGGTAATCGCCAGCGGCTTCGGGCTGGTAGAACAGCTCAAGCACTTCCAGGTGAGCTGAGGCACCGCCCGGGAGTTCCCAGTGGATAGTATCGCCTGTGCGCAGTCCAAGCAGCGCCGCGCCCACGGGTGCCAGCACCGACAGTTGCGTGCTGCTGTCGGTCATCTGCGCCGGATAGACCAGCGTACGGGTGAGCTCCTCGCCGGTGGTCAGGTTGCGGAACTTCACCTGGCTGTTCATGGTGACCACATCATGCGGCATGGTCTCAGGCGTACACATCTGCGCCCGGTCTAGCTCTTCGTTCAGCGCATCGGCTACCGGCAGCGAGGCGAATTCTGGTTTCTCCAACAGTCGGTCAATACGTTCTGCGTCGAGTTCATTGATGATAATCGTAGGTCTGGACATTTTTACTCCATGTCGTTAATGCTGCGTGTAACGCAGAAACCAATCCAAAAGAAAACCCTCGCCGTCTGGCAGCGAGGGTTTAACTTAGCTGATGATACTGTCTGAAACCGTAAGTTTGAAGTGATGAAGGTCACAATCATGCGCCATATGAATTTTTGGCAATAAACCCGGCGTCCCGATTCACGCTGAACGGAAATTTCGTTACGCTGGAAAGACTGAACCCGGGCAATGCGCGTTGCAGCCCCAGCGTAGAGAGAGCGAAATGTACTTTTACCAACCTTCTCAGGGGCACGGCCTGCCGCACGACCCGCTGAACGCCATTATCGGTCCACGTCCAATTGGCTGGATCTCATCCTGTGATAAGGCCGGTCAACTGAACCTTGCCCCGTACAGCTTCTTTAACTGTTTTAACTATCGCCCACCGATCATTGGTTTTTCCAGCAATGGCTGGAAGGATAGCGTGCGGAATATTACCGAAACGGGGGAGTTTGTCTGGAACCTCGCAACGCGCGATCTGGCCGAGGCGATGAATGAAACCTCCGCCACGCTCCCTCATGGCGAGGATGAATTTACCTTTGCCGGCCTGACGCCCGTAGCCAGCCAGCTTGTGAGCTCGCCGCGCGTGGCGGAAAGCCCGGTGAATTTCGAGTGTCGATTGTCACAGTGCATTCAGCTTACCGGCGCGGATGGGACACCGATTGATACCTGGCTGGTGCTCGGCGAAGTCGTGGGCGTCCATATCGCCGAGAGTTTGCTGGAAGAGGGGATTTACCAGACCGCGAAAGCGCAGCCCATTCTGCGTGCGGGTGGACCGACGGCCTACTATGCCATCAGTGATAGCCATCGCTTCGACCTGGTACGCCCGGATGCGCGCAGGGGGTAATATGCGCGCAACCCTGTTGCCCGCCGATCAGCAGTTTTTTGCCGATCTGTTGAGCGGCCTGGTGCTCAACCCACAGCAGTTGGGGCGAGTCTGGTTTGCTCATCGTGGCGCGTCTGACGCTGTCGGAAGCGTGAGCCGCGACTGGCCACGGCTTGACGTCGTTCTTCGCGGGGAATATGGCAACAGACTGGTTGCCGGGCAGCAGCCCCTCCACCAGGGGGAAATGCTGTTTCTTCCCGCCCAGGCCGCCAGCGTCCCGGTGTTTGAACGACCGGTCATGCTGCTGAGCATTCTTTTCGCGCCGTCGTGGCTGGGGCTGGTGTTTCATGATACCCGGCACGGGCGATCCGTGCCTGCGCAGCGACACGTGGAGCTTCCTCACCCTGAACGAGGTGAGTGTGCCGCGATGCTGATGGCCCTGACGCACCTGAGCGCTTCCCCGCAGGACCAGGCTATTATTCAACCACTGGTGCTGAGTCTGCTGCACTGGTGCCGTAAAGTGGTGTCGTCGCTGCCTGAACCGGGAGTGTCGCGCGGGGATTTCCTCTATCAGAGCATTTGTAACTGGGTGCAGGAAAACTATGCTGAATCCTTGTCGCGGGACAGCGTCGCTTCGCTGTTTAATATTTCGGCTAACCATCTGTCACGCCTGTTCTCTCAACAGGGGACGATGAGTTTTGTGGATTACGTTCGTTGGGTGCGTATGGCGAAGGCGAGAACCATCCTGCAAAAATACCACCTGCCGGTGGGGGAAGTGGCGAAGCGCTGTGGCTATGCCGATAGCGACTATTTTAGCCGTCTTTTCCGGCGCCAGTTTGGCCTGACGCCGGGGGAGTATCGCGCACGCTTTCAGTGACAGTCAGAACGTGATTTCAGCGTTCAACAGATCCAGGATACTTTGCGGCGTCGTTGCTGCAAACAGCGACTCGCGAAATGTTTTATTGACCAGCTTCCGCGCCAGCTGGGAAAAGACCTTCACGTGATTAATCCCTTCCTGAGCGCCGAGCGTCAGCATGATCACCAGCTCGACGTCGCCCAAATCCGACTCCCAGTCAATCGCCTTGTCCAGACGGGCAATGCTGATGCTGGAATGGCGTATCCATTGCGATTTGGTGTGAGGGATCGCCACGCCAAACCCGACGGCGGTAGTGACAATCTCTTCGCGCTGCCAGAGATCTTCTTCAAGCTCGAGCGGGTTTTCGGTCCTGCCATGAATCGCAAGATTTCCGCATAAGAACTGAAGCACCTGCTCTTTTGAGGTCAGCGGCTCATTGACCACGATAGTCTCCAGCGCCAGCAATGGACGCGGCGGCGCTTCCGGTGTGAAATCCGCCAGCAGGGCTTCAATCTCCTCTGCGCTGCGGCTGTCGCAGGCCTTATCTGCCAGCGCCCGGCAGGTCGCCATGTCAAGCTGACGCAACTGGGTTTTTACCGCAGGGATGCGCGGCCCGCTCATGCTGAACTCATCTAAGCCCAGCCCAAGCAGAAGAGGGAGGTAGCGCTGCTCTCCGCCAAGTTCCCCGCAAATGCCGACCCATTTCCCGTGACGATGCGCTGCGGTGACGATCTGGCGAACCATGCGTAAAAAAGACGGTGTGATGGGGTTATACAGCCCCGAAACGCGCGGGTTGTTGCGATCGACAGCGTAGAGATACTGAGTCATATCGTTCGAGCCGATACTGAAGAAATCCACCTCTTCGCAGAAGTGATCGATGATAAAGCAGACTGAAGGCACTTCAACCATGATCCCCAGCGGCAGGCGCTCGGTGTGACGTAACCCCTGTGAGGCCAGGGCGTCACGAACGTTTTGCAGCTCCTGTTTGATCCATAAAATCTGATCGAGGCTGTGCACCATCGGGATCATCAACAGCGCATTGCCGCTTGCGCCTGCGCGTAAGATCGCGCGCAGTTGGGTGCGGAAGAGATCGGCAAATTCGGGATAAATGCGAACGGCGCGATAGCCGAGGAACGGGTTTTCTTCCTGGGGAATGTTCAGGTAAGGGATCTGCTTATCGCCGCCGATGTCCATTGTGCGAAAGATGACCGGCTTGCCCTGCGCGGAGAGCAGCACCTGCTGATAGGCTTCGAATTGCTCCTGCTCGTCCGGCGCGGTGTCTCTGTCCATATACAGCATTTCAGTGCGAAACAGCCCGATACCCTGCGCGCCGCAGGTAAACGCCCCGGGCGCTTCCAGCGCGCTGCCGATGTTGGCGGCAATCTCTACCGGTACGTTGTCGCGGGTGAGCGCTGGAAGACCCGCATCTTTGATCTGCTGCTGGTGGCGTCGGTCGGCAAGACGCTGCGCCACGCTGTAGTAATCATTCACCGCGTCGTTGGGTTCAACGACCAGCACGCTACAGATGCCGTCCAGAATGACCTCTTTTCCCATCAACGGCGCCAGTGAGGCGACCGTTAAACCACTCAGCACAGGCACGGAGGCCGCGCGTGCCAGGATCAGCGTATGCGACGTCCGGCCTGTTTTTTCAAGCACCATGCCTTTCAGGTACTGCGTGTCGAGGCTGAGAAACTGGCTGGGCGTCAGATCTTCCGCCACCAGAATAGTGGGGGCGCTGAGGGTGAATGCGGAGGTTTGCTGCAACTCCGGCCAGGTAATGTTAAGAAGCTGCTCGCTGATGTCGCGAATATCGCTGACGCGTTCACGCAGGTAGTCGCTGGCGGAGAGTGACAGCTTGTCGCAGATCAGCTCCATATTACGAATGATCGCCTCCGCAAGGCTTAGCCGCTCCTCGGCGATCAGTCGGCGTATGGTGCCGCCAAACTCCTCATCCTGGATCAGCGAAAGATGCGCGCTGAGAATGGTTTTACTCTCGCCGTCCAGCCCGCGCAAGCGGTGGTTGAGCTGTTCGGCCAGCGTCGCCAGGCTGTGTTCCAGGCGGGTAATATCTTCCGGCGAGGCGGGGATCTGACAATAACGTTTGAGGTTATCGCTCTGCCAGCCTCGCAGAGTGCCAGCCCCGATGCCACTGGCGAGCGTAATGCCGTGCTGAAGATGGGGAGCAAGCCTTACGAGCGAGCGGGGCAGGGGATGCGCAACGTGCGGCGCGTCGCCGGAGGGAATACTGTCGCTGTCGATAAACGCGCCGGTGAGATACGCCTCCAGCACGCGTCGGGCCTGCTCCTCGTCGCTGCCGTTAATTTCCAGCACGCAGCTGTCATTAAACAGCGTACCGGTACTGATCAGCGCCAGCGAGCTTTTGGCATCCGCGTGAGTGTGAAGCCGTCTGTTGATAAAACGGATGTCGCTGCGCCATGCGCTGCACTGCTCTTTTAACGCCCAGGCCGGACGCGCATGCAGGCCGTTGGGCAGTGGGCAGAAAAATTCAATTGAAAGCATACTTCCTCCTGGCCGCGTGAGATCAGCATCTGAAGTCCGTCAGATGATCCACGGTCTCACGGTTCATGCCTGCCACAAGCGCGACAAGCAGTTGTTGGGTGTGATGAATGTCTTTTTCGTCGGCAATGGATGCCGCGCAGTGCCCGTGTCGGGTAGGGGGACCAAGCACAAGAGTCGGCACGCCAGTGCCGAAGAGATGGATCGCCCCGCCGTCCGTTCCGCCGTTGCTGAACATGTCTTTTTGCAGCGGGATCCCCTGCGAGCGCGCGATTGTCTCAGCCAGCGCAATCAGTTTGGCTGGGGCGATGAGCGTTTTGTCGTACAGCACCAGCATCGGGCCCGCACCGATCTGGCGATGGTTGGCGCTGCCATAATCGAAATTTTTTGACCAGCAGGCGGTATCCAGCACCAGCGCGATATCAGGATGAATGGCGCGCGTGGCGGTCTGGCCGCCGCGCAGGCCGACCTCTTCACTTGAGCTGGCCACCAGCCAAAGCTCGCAGTCGAGCGGCGTCTGGTGCAGCTCGCGCAGCAGCGCGATCAGCAGGTAACAGCCGAGACGATCGTCGAAGGCTTTACCCATCACCCGATTGTGGGGAAGGATTTGAAAGGGTGTATCGAACGTCACGCGGTCGCCTGCGTCGATACCGGCGGCGAACACCTCCTCCGCCGACGTCGCGCCAATGTCGACACGCAAATTGTCAACGTTTTCTCCTTTCAGATCCCCATCCAGCAGTCCCGGTATTTTTTTCCCGTTACGCGTGGTGATGCGCACCGGCTGAAGGGTACGGGCCATCATGCGCACGTTGCCGATGGGCAGGACATCAATGGCCCCTTCGCGCGAGACGCTACGCACCATAAAACCGACTTCATCCATATGGGCGCAGACCATCACCTTCGGGCCCCGGCTCTGGTTGACGCGGATAAGCACGGAACCCAGCCCATCAAACTGAACCTCTTTATGGTATTTTTGCGCCTCACTGAGCAGGATGTCGCGCACCTCTTGCTCTGAGGCCGCAATGGCGTCTGCTTCGCTCAGGGCGCGCAGTAAATCTCTGTCCACTCTTGTTCTCCCGTCAGCAATAGCCGTTTGTCGAGGGTATAAAGCACCTCGGCGCCCGTTTCCGTCACCAGCACCACATCTTCAATTCGTACCCCGCCCAGGTGTTCAAGGTAGATCCCCGGCTCAACGGTCAGCACCATGCCGGGCTGCAACGGGGTGCGGTCGGTAGGGGAAAAACGTGGATTTTCATGAACATCAATACCAATGGCATGGCCGGTGTTATGCCCGAACTGCGGACCGTAACCTGCACGTTCAATCACGGAACGTGCGGCGCTATCGATCTGATGACAGGAAACGCCGGGGCGGATGGCATCAATAGCTGCCTGTTGTGCCGCCAGAACGATCTGGTACACCGCATAGAGAGGGTGTTCCTCCGGCGGCGTGTTTTGCCCGGCGACAAGAAAGGTCCTTGTCATATCCGAGCAATACCCCTGGTGTTGGGCGCCGAAATCAAGGGTGATCATCTCGCCAGGCATAATCACTTTGTCAGAGGCTTTGCCGTGGGGCAGCGCACCGCGCGGCCCGCTGGCGACAATGGTGTCGAAAGAGGGCTTGTCCGCGCCCTCCTGCTTCATAAACCACTCCAGCTCGGCAGCGACTTCACGTTCGCGCATACCGGGCTGAATGAAACGCCGGATGTGCTGTGCGGCGCGGTCGGCAATGCCGCATGCTGCACGGATACGGTCGATTTCGTCAGCGGTTTTTATCTGCCGCAGCGCGTCAAGCGAGGTGCTGCAAAGGGCGGTATTCAGCGTATCGCGCCACAGCACGCCTGTTTGCCAGCTCACGTATTCACCCTCAAAGCCAAGACGGGTGAGAGCTTCCTTCGCAATAATCTGGTTCACCGCCTGCGCAAACGGGTTCTCCGTGTTAAGCAGATGCATCTCATAGCCCGCCGCTCGTGAAGCGATATCGCTGTAGTAACGGAAATCCACCAGGATATGTGCCGCGGTTTGTGTCACCAGTACATAGCCCGAACCGGTTGAAATGCCCAGGTGCGGCTGTTTATTCTGGCGCGAAGAGATGAGCACGCCGTCCAGTTTTTCCGCAGCCAGCCAGGCACGAAGCCTTCTCAGTAATTCCATGGTTCACCCCGTTACAGCGTGTCGATAGCGAGTTTCCCGCGCTTGTGCAGACTGTTACGAATAATCACTACCAACAGCGCGGTGATCGCCGCCCCGACCACAATACTGAGCATATACGCTCCCAGATTGGTGACCAGTGGCCACGCCCAGATCGCCGATTCAGGGAACCACTGCACGGCACCGAGCGCGGTGGCAGTCATTGCACCGGCGATCGCGCCCGCCATATACGCCGGCAGCGTCGCAAGCGGATTTTCCAGCAGGAACGGGATGGCCCCTTCACTGATGCCCATAAAGGCGAGGAACATGGCCGTTTTGCCTTGCGGATAAAGCTGCGGACTAAACAGGCGTTTGCCGGTCAGACGATGGTCAATCAGCGTGGCCAGCCCCAGACCAATGGGCGGAATAACAATCGCCACGGCGCGGGAGGTGATGGGCAGGACATGATCGGTTGTCAGCCCCAGGCCAACAAATCCCGCCGCTTTGTTAATGGGGCCGCCAAGATCAATCGCCGTGGCCGCCGCCATCCCGATGGCGTACATCATGGAGCCTGCCTGACCCGCCGCCAGCAGTACGGTCCGCATACCTGCATTCAGCCAGCCGCCAATCGGCGTGATGATGTAATACATCGCCAGCATCACAAACAGCGCCGAGAGGATTGGGATCAGAAAGGTGCTTTTAAAGGCCAGCAGATACTGTGGAACGTTAATGCGGCTATTCAGCCATTTGACCAGATAGCCTGCGGCTATGGCGATAATCAGCGCGCCAATAAACGTGGAGGGCACGGGTTTGGTGGCAAGCCAGGTCAGTTTTTCCGCATCAAAGTTCAGCACCAGCGTCGGCTGCGTGGCGACAAGGCCACCGATAAACCCGGCCGGGAAGGCCAGTTTTCCGCCGATAGAGTTGGCGACAAAGGCGGCAAACATTGGGATGGCGAAGCTGAACAGCAGCCCGCCGAACGATTCAGTCAGATAGCCAAATTTCAATAGCGAGAGATTGAAACCGGTGAATTTGCCTGAGTTAAGCGCGTCGAGAATACCGGTGTCAGGCGGGATCTCCAGCCAGACGTAGGCGATAAGCTGTGAAATGGCGAGGATAACCCCGCCCATGATAAGTGTTGGCACCATGCGGGATATCCCCGACATAATGTGCTGTGGAAGCTCTTTCCAGAAAGACGCACCGGCGGCAACCGGTGCGGATTTGATGGCAAGAGTGTCACCCTCGTGACTGTCCGGGCGAACCGCGCTGCGTTTTTTAATAGCCATGACGAAAACCCCTGGATGTGAAGATTATTATTGTTCTGCTGCAATCATCTCTTCGATCTCTTTCAGGGTGCCTGCCGCGTTTTTAATGGCGTCCTGAAGCGTAATCTCATACACGTCGCGCATTTCGAAGCGTTCATTGTCTTCCGGGGTGATCGCGATGGCGTGGATGATAATGTCAGCGTCGGCAATATCCTGCGGGGTCAGGCGATTCTGGATCCCGTCCGCGCCCTGGGTTTCAATTTTTACCTCATAACCGGCTTCCGTCGCCGCGTCTTCCAGCGCCTGGGCTGCCATGAAGGTATGTGCCAGGCCCATCGGGCAGGCGCACAGTGCAATCAGTTTTTTAGCCATGTGAAATTCCTCCTGTAGATAACGCCACGATTATGACGGGGAGGTTTCAGTGATGTTTACCAGATTAATAATGCTTTTGCTGGAAAAATGATGCGTGTGAGCGG
This sequence comes from Enterobacter cloacae complex sp. GF14B, assembly GCF_004136805.1. Lineage (NCBI taxonomy): Bacteria > Pseudomonadati > Pseudomonadota > Gammaproteobacteria > Enterobacterales > Enterobacteriaceae > Enterobacter > Enterobacter cloacae complex sp. GF14B. The sequence continues at coordinate 3,875 of NZ_QFRV01000060.1, read as the reverse complement.
AAGTGTGAGGTTAATCGTCATATCACGGAAGCCAATGAAAAACCGGGCAAAAAGTTGCCCGGCGCAGCATCAGTAACCGGCTTTATCAATGACAAACTGTTTGCCGCAGTTGCCCGGATGCGGCTGTGGCGCAAAGGAGCCGTCAGAGAGTGGGTTGTTGATGGTGCTGGCGTTCAGCGAGATCTGCATTTCGGTCAGATAAGCCGGATTGCCGTGGCAGGTAAGCTTGAACGCTTTTACGCTCTGTTTTCCCCAGCTTTTGGCCACGGCTGTATCGAAGTCGCTGCGGCGGACGCTTTTGCCATAGTTTTCCGCCAGAAATTTTCCTGCCGCGCTGTGCTTCACTTCCTGGTTCATGCGCACCATGGTGCCGAAGTAAGCGTCGGGATCAAAACCAAAGCAGACGCCGTGTTTCGCGTATTCATAACGTTCAAGGCAGGAGTTGCCGCCCGCGCCGGGCATCACGCTGTTCAGCTTCGCCGCGCCCGTTAGCGATAGTCCGGTCTCTGCGGCGTCACATTTGCGGCTGGCTTTTGCTTCCGGCATATTCGGAACCGGACGAGTGGCGCAGCCGAAGCGCATCCAGCGGCGTTCATCCACTCCGCGAGCGGCAATCGATTTCGGCAATGCTGGCCATAAGCCGTGGACGGTCAGAAAATCGGTTTTGTTGCTGCTCTCTTTTTGCAGGCGACACTCTTCCGGTTCGTCACGGTTACGTTCGACCATGCTCTGGCAAAATCCGGTTTGCCAGGAAAGGGCCAGAACGTAGCGATCGAAATCGCCGTACTGGGTTGGCTTAAGCGGATCTGCCTGAATTGAGAAGACACAGAGTGCAAGCGCTACTGCGCCAGACGGGATAACGATATCCTTCCTGAACATTTGCTTTCCTGATTGGTTGGGCGCGATTAATTTCTGGGGGTTATTAAAGCACAAAAAGCGCCCGCAGGCGCTTTTTGGATATCAGGAATTTCGCTTAGGCAGCGCCGGGAACCAGCACTTCGGTGGCGATAATAACGATAATCAGGCCAACCAGCACCGGCACTGACGTGCGTTTTACCACTTCAAACGGAGAGATTTTCGCCATCCCCGCAACCGCAACCACCACGCCCGATACCGGAGAAATGGTACGACCCAGGTTGGAGGCCTGAAGCATTGGAATGGACAGGTAAGCCGGGTTGATGCCGGAGGAGTGTGCCAGCTTAGGGATCATCTCAACAAAGGCGTAGAACGGCGCGTTACCGGAGCCGGTGGTCATCGCCGCCAGCATGGTCAGCACCACCAGCACCAGCATCAGGATAATGCTGGCCGAGCCGAACGAGGTGGCGATAGAGATCAGGCTCTGAATAAAGCCGATGGTGCTCAGCCCCTGGGCAAACACCCCCGCGGCAACCAGCAGCATCACCACGCCCGCGAAGGCATCCGCCATACCGCGGAAGGCTACTTCCAGACCCGTGAACACTTTCTGGGTGTTAAAACCACGAACGAACTCCAGGATGGCCGCCAGCAGCATACAGATCACCAGGATAGTGATGATGTGCAGCTGCGGGCCCCATTTGCCGTCGAAAATAAGCACGCCAATAATCGGCGTGAAGGGCAGGATGGAATAAAACGCCGGGGCGGTAGTGGTGATTTCGCTGACGTCCATCATTTCGTGGCTGACGTTCTCTTTCTTATCGAGATAGCGCTGCCAGAAGAAATGCGCCACGCCCATGCCGAGAATAGCGGTGATGGAGATCGGCAGTGTGGTTTTGAAGGCGAAGTCAATTAGCGACATTTCCGCGGCTTTCGCGGCCAGCACTACGTCACCGGAAGTAGGGGAGAGAATAATCGCCGCCGGAGAGGCGCAAATAGCCGCCGCTGCACCACGGCTGATCCCGACGTTAACCATTACCGGGAACAACGTTGCCATTAACAGCACGCCAAGGCCCGTTGCTGAGGAAACGGCTAATGACATCAGACAGGCCAGGAAATAGGCCGCGACCATCAGCAGATAGGGGGAGTTAATATATTGCAGCGGCTTAGAAGCCAGTTTTACCACCATATCATTCGCGCCGATATGGGTCATATAGGCAGCAAATCCGCAGAGCATCATGATCATCATGCCCAGATCGCCGCCGCGGCTCATCAGCAGAATTTTTATATATTCCACAATATCGGTAGCGGTATATCCGGTACTGGCTTCGCTGGCGGGTAAAACCTGATGACCCATTAGCGCGCTAATGATCAGCAGCGTCAGGCCGCCGACAAATAGCACGCCGGTGGCTGAGTAACCTTTAATGATGTAGCGTGCTACACCGACAATGACCACGACTCCAATGAGGAGTTCGAGAAAAGTAAGCATGATTTCCCCTATTTCCTTGCTGCCCGAGAGACAAATAATCAATAAAAAAGAAGCTGAAATGTGCCGAATAAATGTCCAGTCCTTGCTGATTAAAATCAAGAAAGAGACTACTAAAGGCACTGATGACGATATTTTTGCTAACCCTGCGTCATTTATATTAAGACGTTATTGACCTGATGAATAGATATTATATGTCATTAAATTGATGGTGAAGTGTTAAGGTTTTGAGTATTACTTGCCGACAATCGATTTAAAACGTAAATCTCTTTAAAACCACTTCTCTTTCATTCTTTTGCCTGCTTATACTCGGTTCACTTTCTCCTGTCCGACGATCTCAATATGTACGCCAGCTGGACATATCGCCTGCGCTTTATCAAAAAACATCTGCTGATGTTTTTGCTGGCGTTTGGCTGGCTGTTGATCCAGACTCAGGTGGCCGTCGCCTCCCATCAATGTTCAATGGATTTGCGCGGCGAGGTGGCCACCATCCAGCATATGGAGATGATGGCGCAACCGGGGCCGCATTATGCTGCCGGTGCTTCACCGCTGTGTGAAAAACATTGTGTGCCGGATCAGGTACAAAAAGATCCTGCCCAGCCGCATCTGGTGGCGCTGCCTGCCGCCATGACCCTGACCTTAACTCCGCCAGAGTGCTCGTCTGCAAGCCATTCTGCGTGGTCCGTTACCCCTCCTGCTGTGGGGCCGCCGGCAACGATCCGCTATTGCCGGTTTCGGGAGTAAAAACCTGTTAATTCGTTGATTTTATTTACTTAACGTTTAACAGGAGTTTTATCATGCGTACCGTATTCCTTTCCGCGCTGGTTGGCGCGTCCGTCTCTTTCGCTTCTTATACCGTTCAGGCAAACCAGACCTGGCAGGGCCGCGGCGTGGTTCAGTCGATCTCTGACAGCGCCGTCATGCTCCGGCACGAGGCCATACCGGAACTAAAATGGTCAGCGATGACCATGCCGTTTACTTTATCTGCCGGCGCCACGCTGAATGGCACCAAACCGGGGGATGAGGTGACCTTCACGCTTGAGCGTGCGGGTGACGGTTTCCAGATTATCTCGCTGACGCCAGCGCGCTAAGCGAGGTCACCATGAAACAACACACACTGAGCCTGTGGCTCGGTGGGGTGTTGTTCGGCCTGTTAACCTCCGCCGCGCAGGCGGAGCCGTGGACGCTCGAACACACCCTGACCGAAGCCCAGCGCTACTCAGCAGAACTCTCCGCCAGCCGTAACGAAGCGCAGGCGCTGGATGCGATGGCGGATTCCGCCACGCAATTACCTGACCCAAAACTGAAATTCGGTATCGAAAACGTGCCGGTACAGGGCAGCAACGATCGGCGGCTGACGCGCGAAGGGATGACCATGCAGAAGGTTGGCATCATGCAAAGCTACGTCAGCTCAGAGAAGCGGGAACGTAAAGCGCAGACCTTTCAGGCGCAGGCGCGAAGCGTGCTGGCAAAATCCGAGGCCGTCCGCGCCGCGCTTCAGCGTGATACCGCCCAGGCCTGGCTGGATCTGGCGCTG
>NZ_QFRV01000059.1:0-31090 GCF_004136805.1 Enterobacter cloacae complex sp. GF14B | reverse complement strand
GCGCTTCGCCGTCAACGTCGCCGAGGAACCAGTCGTAGCCAAAACGACCGCCGCCACCGCTTGAGCCGCGCTCGCGCTTGCCGTCGTCTTCAACCTGCACGCTGATAGAGAGACGCACCAGCGGGCGAACATCCGCCGCCAGGGTACCGTCCGTCGCCGCCACCAGGATCAGTTCATAAACACCGGTCAGGCTGGCAGAGACTTCCTGCACGCGTTTATCCGCCGCGCGAGCCACTTTGTCCACGCGACGCAGGATGTCGAGCTTCTCTTCGCGGCTCATGCTTTGTAGCGGGTCGATGCTGGTATAGAGCGCAGCGTGCTGCACTTCACCCAGCGTTTTCACGCGACCATCTCCGGTATCACGCACAATGGTGCGCGCGGCCTGCGCGCTCTGCTCAAGTGCGGCGAGGCTAATCTGATCGGCATAAGCAAAACCGGTTTTCTCCCCGCTGACGGCGCGCACGCCGACGCCCTGGTCGATGTTGTAAGAGCCATCTTTAATGATGCTGTCTTCTAAAACCCAGGATTCGTGATAGCTCGACTGGAAATAGAGATCGCCGTAGTCGAGGCGGCGTTCGGTCAGTTGACCAAGAATGGAGAACAGGTCCTGATGGCTCAGGCCGTTCGCTGCGAGCAAATGTTCACTTACCAGGTTCAGACTCATCTATTGCTACTCGTTCGTTGCCGCCCGTGGCGGTATAAAGATCGTATTTATTGAGAGTGAGGCAATTACCTGCCCACGTCAAATCATTGCGGTGCTTCTTTGCGCGGCTGGCGCAGCACCTCGTTAATCTGCGGTTTATCGACCGGACCGGTAATGCGATAGCGCAGAATAGAGACCTTGCTCCACAGCGGCCCCAGCACTTTACTGGCGGCAAACACCGCCGCACCGACAATCGGGTTCACCACAAAGGCCGCCGCAACGCCCACGCTTGCGGAAATTTCCGGCGCCACCACGGCTTCCATATCCAGTTCGCGACGCACGAGGTTGACCGAGCCTTTCATGGCGATATCCGCTTCCAGGCCATCCACCAGCGTATCGTCCGTATGCAGAACGCCGTCTTTGATCCACGCCGTACTGCGAATGGAATCGTAGTAGAAACCTTCGCTGAAGGTGTCGCTGAAATCGAAGCGCAGCTTGCGCAGCAGCGCATCAAAACTCAGCAGGCGCAGGATCTGCCCGGCACGCCCCGTGCTCACGTCGGCAATCTCACCCTTACCGAAGTTGGTTTTCAGGATGCCGTTAAGCGAAGCTTCATCGGGTGTCCACGGCGCAGCGCGCCAGTGCAGATCGTAATTCACATCGAAGGACGATCCGCGAAGCGGCGTGCTAATGCCGAAGAAGTTAGCCGCGGCGTCCAGCTTATTGCCTTTAATATCGCCTTTCAGCGAGGTGCGTTGTTCACCCGGTTTGTTCACCCATTCGCCCGCGGCAGTCATGCGGCCAAAGCCGGTATCCACCAGCCCACCAGAGAGGCTCAGCGTATTTCCCTGAATGGCAAAATCACCGTCGATACGGCCATATTTCTGTCCCCACAGCCAGCACTCCGCGCAGCGCAGCTGGAGATCGGGCCAGCCGCTGAAATCCACGCGCGACGTCCCATTGCCACTGACAGGAGAAGTGCTTGTCGACTCTGCTTTAGACGCCGTAAAGGTCGGATTGTAATAGAGATAACGGATAGCCGCCTGCCATGGCGCGTGATCGCGCATGATCAACGAACCGTTGATCTCACGCCCCTGCGCCTCGACCTTTGAGCCGTTTACCGTCGGCCGGGAGACAATACTCAGGTTGTTCCACTGCTGCCCGCCCAGCGTCAGCGCAGGCGTGCGCAAGGTAATGGACTGCGGGAACTGCGCCGTTTGGTCGACGTTTTGCCCGACACCTTTCTGGAACAGTGCCAGCCACTCTGCGCCATCCATCGGCGGGAGATTCAGTTCAACGCCCGCCTGCTCCGGCAGCGGCGGCGTGGTACGGCTGTCCGTCGTCCAGATCGCCCTGTCCAGCGTCAGCTTGCGGTTAAGCAGCCAGCGGCTGTTGAAGTGGTTTGTTCCGCCCGCGTTTCCGGTTAAATCGAAGCTGTTAAGGTTGCCCGCAACCTTAACGTTGACGGGCAATGCTTCACCGCTTTTTTTATTCAGCGGCGCGGGAAGCTGGCTGCTGAGGTTTTTTAGATCGCCCGTAATGTCGACGTTATAGCGCGCACCGGCATGATAAGGCAGGTCGATGGCGACCTTGCCATTCCATGACACCGCACCGTCCACCGCATTCTCAATCGGCTTCGGCAGAACATCCATGCGTGACGGCTGCCAGTTCGCGTCCATATTGACCGCCACCTGGTAGGCTTTATCGCCCTCGGTGGTGGAGAAATCGATATTAACGGGTTGATTGAACCAGGTCGCTTTAAGCGGCTCACTTTTCAGCGTGCCGTTAACAAAGCTGAACTGACCGCTGAGGTTTTTCAGGGTGCTGTCCAGCGGCTTGATATAGAGGCTGTTGTTATTAAGGCGAACGTCGCCTTTGGCGGTGGTCAATTCACCGTCCAGCGGGATATCCAGATGTAAGCGAGCATTCACATCGCCATCTAACTGCAACTGCTGAAGGGTGGCTGCCAGGGAGTCATTCAGCGGCGTATCTTCAAAGTACGGGCCAACCGCTTTACCCGGCCCCTTAATATCCGCATCAATCAGCAGCTTCTCTTTGGAATAATCCGGGATGTTTGCCGTCAGGTTGCTTGCCGTTACGCCGCCCAGCGCGACGCTGTCCGTCTTCATCCACAAGCCGTCATTCAGGAAGTTGAGTTCAATATCCAGATTCTTCAGCGCCGGCCAGTCTGGCTGGAAGGCATAGGTGGCGTTGCGTAGCGGCACCAGAACCTGGAACTGGCCTTCGTTGTGCTTATACGGGAACAGGTGCGGGTTGCCGCCGTAGACCAGCGTGGCGTTATCCGCCTGGCCGCCCTGAATAGCGCCGCTGAGATAGTCCACCAGCGCTTTCCCCATCAGGTTTTCCGGGAAGTAGCGCCACGCCTGCGAACCGTCATCCGTGCTGATGCCCGCCAGAATACCCAGCCACGGCTCATCGCCTTCAGGCTGTAGATAACGGAAATTACCACGGGCATGTACCGCTTTGGCTTTTACATCAATATCGCGGCCATCGAGCTGAAAACCTTTGTCATTCTTCAGCCAGTTGAGAGTGGCATTTCCCTTTTCGATCTCCAGTGGCGCACGGAAGACCGTTTCGTACGGCATTTTCGCGTCCTGCATTTCTGCCGTCAGCCTGCCGTTTTCCACGCTTCCTTCCAGTTTACCGCTGAAGTGCTCGGCACCCGGCAGCAATTTCCACTGTTTCCATGCGAGATTTTTCCATGCCGCCTGAAAACGCGTCTTTTCCGTAGCCTGGAGCGGAATATCCAGCGCCAGCCGGTTTATCTGCCCGCTCGGCTGCGTCGCCAGCCAGATTTCGCCCAGCTCCGGTGAAAGTTTTGCGGCCATTGAACGCAGCCCTTCGATCGCCGTCAGATCCAGGTTACTGGCGCGGATACGCAGCTCGTCGCTGCGTTTACCGTTTATCCCGCCGACGTCCTGTTCCGGCATCCACGCCAGCGTCAGCGCGCCGCGCGGCCAGGGTTTGTTATCCATGGAGATGCGCGTATCCGGAATAGCGAACTGCCAGCCGCCTTTATCCTGCGTCACGTGTGCGGTGAGGTTATCGACGGAAAGTTGATGCTGATGGTTTTCCCCTTTCCAGCTCGCGCCCCCCTGCTTAAGCCAGATATCGCCGCTGGCGAACGCCCCGTTCGTCAGCGTCATCCAGCCTTCCAGGCTGAAGCGCGCGGTCTCCAGCTGCATGTTCTGCTGTAGCAACTCACCGAGCCACGGCTTCACGTCCACGTCGTCCGCCTGTAGCCAGACCCTGCCGTTGTTCAGCAGGCCATTGTCGTCACGCAGATCCATCCGCACCTGCATAACCCCGTGCTGCCCGTTCAGGCTGGAGAGATTCACCTGCCCCTCGGCGCGGTGGCGATCTTTCCCGTTTAACCAGGTCAGCTGAGGGATCGCCAGCTCAGCGCGCTGACCGGAAAGAGTAATAAAGCTCACTTCGCTGTCGCGCAGATCGAAATGATCGAACTGCCGCAGGAACAGATCGCTGATACGGCTGGTTTCCAGCCCTCGATCGCTGTCGCCGCTTTGCAGCGGCGTGTTAGTCATCAGCTGAAGTTGCCAGAAGGTGAGATCGCGAAACTGCCAGCGCAGATGCAGCAGGCTTTGCCAGACATCCAGCGCCAGGGTGACGCGTTTGATTTTGAGGTGGCCGCCATCTTTCAGGCTGGCGCGGATATCCCGCGCATCTAGCGTCGGGCCAAAGTTCTGCCAGCTTGCCTCGATATGACTCACGTCCACCGGCAGGCCGGTGGCGGATTCGATTTTTGCCAGTATCTGCGGACGCCAGCTGTCCAGATGCGGCAAGGCGAGACGCAGCCCGCTCACGAGCAACGCGACAATCACGACCAGCGTTGCCCCTGTAAGCAGTAAAATCCCCGGCAATCGCCTCACGCGTCTCTCCTTGTCAGCCTTAAATCTCGCAGCGAACTGCGTTTACATCATGACGACGTCAAACTGCTCCTGGTTATAGAGCGGCTCAATTTGCACTTTTACCTGTTTGCCGACAAAGATTTCCACTTCCGCCAGCGCGTGCGACTCTTCCCCTTTCAGGGCCTCCGCCACCGCAGGGGAAGCATAGACCAGAAAACGGTCTGAGTCGTAGGCATGATGGACACGGACAATTTCACGCATGATCTCGTAGCAGACCGTCTCCACCGTCTTTACCGTTCCGCGTCCATGGCAGGTTGGACACTCATTACACAGGACATGTTCCACGCTTTCGCGGGTCCGTTTCCGGGTCATTTCCACAAGACCGAGCTGCGAGAAGCCATTGATGCTGGTTTTCACGCGGTCCTTACTCAGCGCCTGCTCCAGAGAGTGCAGCACGCGACGGCGGTGATCTTCATTGTTCATATCGATAAAGTCGATGATGATAATGCCGCCCAGATTACGCAGGCGAAGCTGACGCGCGATGGCCTGCGTCGCTTCGATGTTGGTGTTGAAGATGGTGTCATCGAGGTTGCGATGGCCGACAAACGCGCCGGTGTTGATATCGACGGTGGTCATCGCTTCGGTTTGATCGATGATCAGATAGCCACCCGATTTCAGCTCAACCTTACGCTCCAGCGCACGCTGGATTTCGTTTTCAACGTCATAGAGGTCAAATATCGGCTGGCGTCCGGTGTAATGCTCCAGCAGACCCGGCATTTCCGGGATGTACTCGGCGGTGAACTCCAGTAAGGCTTCGTACGTCAGACGGGAGTCCACGCGGATGCGGTCAAGCTGGGCGTCGGCGAAATCACGTAATACGCGCTGAGCGAGCGCCAGCTCACCGTACAGCCGGTAGCGGGTCTGGTTGCGTTTTTTACGCTCCATCACTTTGGTCCAGACGCGCTTCAGGTAGGCCGCATCCGAGGCGAGATCTTCTTCGCTGATCCCTTCCGCCGCGGTACGGATAATAAACCCGCCCTGCTCGTCGCAGTAGGCGCTGACCACCTTTTTCAGGCGCTCACGCTCGCTTTCGCTCTCAATACGCTGTGACACGCCGACGTGCGACGCCCCCGGCATAAACACCAGGTAGCGTGAAGGCAGGGTGATGTCGGTGGTCAGACGCGCGCCTTTAGTGCCCAGCGGATCTTTTACCACCTGCACCATCAGATCCTGGCCCTGACGCACCAGCTCAGAGATGTCGCGCACGGCAAACTGCTTTTGCTCTTCGCCTGCCACACATTCGGTGTGCGGCATGATATCGGAGGCATGTAAAAACGCCGCCTTATCGAGCCCAATATCTACAAAAGCCGCCTGCATACCCGGCAGGACACGACTGACACGACCTTTGTAGATATTGCCTACGATTCCGCGTCGCGCTTCACGCTCAATATGAATTTCCTGAAGAATGCCACCATCAATGTAGGCCACACGGGTTTCCGATGGCGTTACGTTTACCAACAATTCAGCCGTCATAATTATCCCTTCCCTCACGCAGTGAGTTAAAATTGCTCAGCAACTCATACGTTTCCACCAGCGGTAAGCCGACTACGGCGTGATAGCTGCCATTTATCTTCCTGACAAAACAGCCACCCAACCCTTGAATACCGTATGCACCTGCTTTATCCATAGGTTCACCGCTGGCGATATAGCCGGCGATCTCCTCGTCGGTGAGGACTCTGAACGTCACTTCCGTTACCACAAGGCAATCCAGAACGTACTGGCTGTCTGCCAGCGCTACCGCCGTCATCACCTGATGGGTTTGTCCGGACATGTTACGCAGCATCCGCGCCGCATGGTCTGCGTCGCGGGGTTTCTCAAGCACCTCACCATTGAGAATGACAATGGTATCCGCACCCAGCACCGGTAAGTCACGCGGCACGCATGCCACGCCCGCCTGCGCTTTTTCAAGCGCCAGACGAGAGACATACTGCTGAGCGCTTTCACCCTCAGCACGTTTTTCTTCAATACCGGTAACGATGCGTTCGAAGGAGACACCCAACTGCGCGAGCAGTTCCTGGCGACGCGGAGAACCGGAGGCAAGATACAAAGACGTCATAGAAACCTTTTATTGCACAGCAAACTGCTGGCGAATTTTACGCATCAGCAGGAAAAGCCACGGCCAGAGCACACCGTTTACTACACTACTCCAGAACACTTCCGGTCGGAAAGAGACGTTGATCACTAAAAACTCTGCCCAGAAAACAACGATATCCGCAGCGAGCGACAACAACATCACCACCAGCGCCTGTTGCCAGAGCGCAAGGTTACGAAAGAGCTGGAATTTGAGTGCGACGAGATACGCAATAATGCTCATGGATAAGGCGCGGACGCCAAGCGTAGAGCCACTGATAAGATCCAGTATGGCACCCATCACAAAACCTGTGCCGACATTTACGCGGTGCGGCAGGGCAAGGATCCAGTAGAGCAAAATGAGCAATACCCAGTTTGGCCGGAAAACAAGAATGTCGTCCGGCCAGGGCATAATTTGCAGCAACAGTGCAACGAGGAATGAGAGCCAGATTACCCAGCGCCCCTGGCTACGATAACTGGCCACTACTGCCCTCCACCCGAGACTTGCGGCGGTGGCGGCGCATCCGGCAGCGGCTGCGTTAACCCCGTCGCCGGAGCCGGTACGGGTGCAGGTGGTCCCATCGCATCCGGCGCAGGCAGTACCTGCGGCATCATCTGCATCAGGCGTTCATTCGCCACGCGATGCACATCTTCCGGGGTCATCGGGTTAGCTCCGTTACGATCGGCGCCCCACAGCAGCAGCAGGTAGCGCAAACGCTGCAAGCCGGCCGTTGGACGCGCCTGAATCACGGTGTAGGCACGCTGAGTGTCGAGCTTCACGGAAGAGACAACCGCAACCGGGTAGCCCTCAGGGAAACGACCGCCCAGACCGGACGTCACTAGCACGTCGCCCACGCGGATATCCGTGTTGGCGGGCAGATGTTCCAGTTGCAGATCGTCCGTGCAGCCGTTACCGGCGGCAATCACGCGAATATCGTTACGCAGCACCTGAATCGGCAGTGCATGGGTGGCATCGCAAATCAGCAGCACGCGGCTGGTCAGTTTGGCAACCGCCACAACCTGGCCCACGACGCCTTTATCGCTGATGACAGGCTGACCTTCGTATACGCCGTTCACGCTGCCTTTATCAATCACCACCTGATCGCTGTACGGATCGTTTACGGTGGAGATCACCTGGGTGACCATTTTCTGTTCATCCTGGCGCAGCGGCGAGCCAAGCAGTTCACGCAGGCGTGCGTTTTCCTGCTTATATTGCCCCAGCATCAGCAGCTCGCTGTTTTTCAGCAGCAGTTCCTGGCGTAACGCACGGTTTTCGAGTTCGAGCTGGTCACGCGATGAGAGCGTTTGCGACACGGAGTCGAGCAGTTCACGGGGACCATTTGAAATAAAGTAGAAAGGACTGACGGCGGTATCCATGTACGTTCGGATCTGGCTGAACGTACCGAGGCGGCTATCGGCAATAATGACCCCGAGCGCAACCAGAACCGCCAGGATCAGGCGAAACTGTAGCGACGGGCCACGGCTAAAAATTGGCTTCATAGGCTATGCGTATTCTCGCGTCAGAGAGAAAGGGTAGCAAATTGCTACCCTCTCACACCCGACTACTCTTCGCTAAACAAGTCGCCGCCGTGCATGTCGATCATTTCCAACGCCTTGCCACCACCACGGGCGACGCAAGTCAGTGGATCTTCTGCAACTACGACAGGAATACCTGTCTCTTCCATTAACAGGCGGTCGAGGTTACGCAGCAGCGCACCACCACCGGTCAGAACCATACCGCGCTCGGAAATATCGGAGGCTAGCTCTGGCGGGCACTGTTCCAGCGCAACCATCACCGCGCTCACGATACCGGTCAGTGGCTCCTGCAACGCTTCCAGGATTTCGTTGGAGTTCAGGGTGAATCCGCGTGGCACGCCTTCCGCCAGGTTACGACCGCGAACTTCGATCTCGCGCACTTCATCACCCGGGTAGGCAGAACCGATTTCGTGCTTGATGCGCTCTGCGGTCGCTTCACCGATCAGAGAGCCGTAGTTACGGCGAACGTAATTGATGATAGCTTCGTCGAAACGGTCGCCGCCGATACGCACGGAAGAGGAGTACACCACGCCGTTCAGGGAGATAACGGCCACTTCAGTGGTACCGCCACCGATATCCACCACCATAGAACCGGTTGCTTCAGAAACCGGCAGACCCGCACCAATTGCCGCAGCCATCGGTTCTTCAATCAGGAAGACTTCACGCGCACCGGCACCCTGAGCAGATTCACGGATTGCACGGCGTTCAACCTGGGTCGCGCCAACCGGCACACACACCAGCACGCGCGGGCTTGGGCGCATGAAGCTGTTGCTGTGAACCTGCTTGATGAAGTGCTGAAGCATTTTTTCGGTCACGAAGAAGTCAGCAATAACGCCGTCTTTCATTGGGCGGATCGCGGCGATGTTGCCCGGCGTACGGCCCAGCATCTGCTTCGCATCATGACCTACTGCGGCCACGCTTTTTGGCGAGCCGGCACGATCCTGACGAATGGCCACAACGGAAGGCTCATTCAATACGATGCCTTGTCCTTTTACATAAATAAGGGTATTCGCGGTACCCAGGTCAATGGACAGGTCATTGGAAAACATGCCACGAAATTTTTTCAACATACTAAGGGATAATCCTGAAAGCTGGGGCGGAAAACAAAATCCGCTTACTTTACCAACCACACGCAGCAGCGACAAGGCGCAAAAATCGTCTGCTACGGTGAAAATTAGTGCAGCACGTTTCCTTTGTTACAAATTCATCCCCTGAATCCCTCAGGGCTGAGTAAACAGCAGCGTCCCTCACTTTCACTTGTAACCCATTAAAGGTCGTTCACTGGCTTTTATGCTCGTCTTACTCAAAGCTACAGGCGCGATATTCTACGTGAAAACAAAGTAAACGGCAGGTCAAACAGAGTATCTTTGCAAATATTTTTTCACATTGGTGTCAAGCGGCTGAGAGGCGGCAAAAAAATCCCCCTGACCGCCCGTCACGCCGCGCTCTGTCAACATCTGCCATTCACTTCGTGAACGTACGCCTGTGGCAAATACTTGCGTTTGCGTTCCTTTGCACGCTTCCACCAGGCTTTGTACCAGCAGCTGGTTTTCCGTGCGTTTTTCAATATTCCTTACCAGACCCGGATGCAGCTTCAATAATTCAACATCCAGCTCTTTGATCCAGCTGGTGCTCACCAGCGTCAGACCCGCCTGGGTTACCGCCACGCGAGCTCCAAGCGCATTGATTAAACGCACCACCGGGCGCAACCGGCTGATGTGTTGACCTACATCTGCCTCTGCAAGTTCAAAAATAATGCGTTTGCGTTGCGATTTTTCGCATTGCATTAACGTGTCACGTAACCAGCGCTGGAAGCGCGGACGGATCAGCGATTCGACGGTCACCTGTAAAGCCAGATTTTCTTCAGGCCAGTACGATAAAAACGGAATGAGGCGGGTGATTTGCTGACGGTCATACTCTTCGGACAATCCGAATTGCAACACCATGGGCAGATATTCCGCGGAGATAACCTCTTCGGTGCCATCAAAAATACGGCACATCAGCTCACGATGATGGACATGACCACTCTTCATGACCGCCGGTTTTTGATAGATGCGCGGTCCGCCCCGGCTCAGCATCTGTTCAATCAGGGTTCGCCAGCGCACGTTGCCGCGCCCTTTCTCCGGCAGCGTATCATCATAGACCGCCCAGCCGTTCGCCCCCTGCAATACGGCGTTACGCGTTGCCGCTTCCGCATGTTCCATCACCTGCTCCGTCGACTGACCGCCGCGCCAGGCACAGATGCCTATATGCACCATGTCGTCTCTGTCGAGCATTTTGCTCTGGGGCAGCGCATCGACGGCTTTCAGCAGCTGACTGGCGATACTCTCGGATTCCTTTAAGGTGCGATGCGGCAGCAAGACGGCAAAGTCGCTGCGGTGGTAGCGTGCCAGTAACGCGCCGGGGTAGCGCATAATAAAGGTGGACAGCAGGTTAATCAGCGTAAAGAGGTTCTCTTCCGCCACGCGCTGACCCCAGGTATCACGGAGCAGATCGAAGTCGGGCAGGCGAATCATCATTACCACGCCATGCGTACCCACCTTTTCGGGGTCATCAAGAAGGGTAGCCAGCTGATTATCAAAGAAGAGACGGTTGTTGAGGCCCGTTTTGTTATCCTGCGCGGCATAAGAGCGAATCAACGTGTCCATACGGCTACGCTGATCGCTGGCAAACTGGATTTCGGAGAGCAGCACGTCCAGGGCGCTACTGGTGCGTGATGGCCATTCATAAACCGATCCCCGCACCTGCGGACCCCGCTCGCCATTCAGTATCCGCACGGAGCGTGTTTCCAGCAGTTCCTGGCCGGAAAGTTGACGACGCTGCCAGCGAACGGCGAGGAAAATCAGCAGTACGATAAAGGCAACGGCGATGGTTAAGGGCGCGGTGGTCATAAGCGAGCGTAAATAGTTGCTCATCGGATCCTGGTACATCAGATGAATTGTCATACCCGGATGTTTAAGTGAATTAACCGTGACGTCCCGATACTGATCTACCGTGCCGGCAGGACGATAGCTGCTCTGGCGGGTATGGCTGAAAACGGTCTGCTTCCCCTGTTTAATGTCGATCTGCACTATATCCACAGGCACCATTAACTCATCCAGCTCACGCGAAAGCGCCGGGAAGGAGGACGTTATCAGGCGAGTGTCGATAACCGATGCAACCGATTCAACCCGGTTAACCAGCTTATCCTGGATGGCATTGTAAAAGCTCAGCGAGCAGCCGATTAGCGTGACAAATATGGTCAGCCCCGTCAGCAAGGTAATAAAAGCTGAGAACTTCGTCGTTAATCGCATCCTTGAGATTACTCCGTGGGTTGAAGGGGGGCAAGTGAGCACTAACTTGCATTTTAAATGCGACATACTACCAAACCTGGTGTATCTGGCAATTTATTGCGTTAAATCGGCACTGCGTTTCATTGAGCGAGTATAGTCATCAGGACATATTTTCCCATCATCAAACCTAGTGAGGACCCTGTATGCAGGCTTTGATCTTAGAACAGCAGGACGGCAAAACCGTTGCCTCGGTGCAAGCCATTGAGGAGAACCGCCTGCCGGAGGGCGACGTGACCGTAGATATCGACTGGTCCAGCCTGAACTATAAGGATGCACTGGCGATTACGGGAAAAGGTAAAATCATCCGAAATTTCCCGATGGTGCCAGGAATCGACTTTGCAGGCCGCGTGCATACCAGTGAAGATCCGCGTTTTCACGCCGGACAGCAGGTGCTGCTCACCGGCTGGGGCGTAGGTGAAAACCACTGGGGCGGACTGGCAGCACAGGCGCGCGTCAAAGGTGACTGGCTGGTCCCGATGCCGAAAGGCCTGGACGGTCGTAAGGCGATGATCATCGGCACGGCAGGCTTCACCGCCATGCTGTGCGTGATGGCGCTGGAAGAGGCCGGGATTCGTCCTGACTCGGGCGAAATTGTCGTCACCGGCGCCAGCGGCGGCGTGGGCAGCACGGCCGTCACGCTGCTGCACAAGCTGGGGTATCAGGTCGCCGCCGTCTCTGGCCGCGAAAGTACGCATGATTATCTACGTCAGCTGGGCGCAAGCCGTATTCTGAGCCGCGACGAATTCGCCGAGACCCGTCCGCTGGAAAAACAGGTCTGGGCTGGCGCAGTAGATACCGTCGGCGACAACGTGCTGGCGAAGGTGCTGGCGCAAATGAATTACGGCGGCTGCGTGGCAGCCTGTGGTCTGGCGGGTGGTTTTGCCCTGCCGACGACGGTGATGCCATTTATTCTGCGTAACGTGCGTCTTCAGGGTGTCGATTCGGTCATGAGCCCAGCCGAGCGGCGGGCTGAGGCCTGGGAACGTCTGGTGCAGGATCTGCCAGCCTCATTCTATGAGCAGAGCGCCACTGAGATTACCCTGAGCCAGGCGCCAGAGTTCGCCAATAAAATCATGGACAACCAGTTCCACGGTCGTGCGCTGGTTAAAATCGCCTAATCTTCAAATTTTCGTGACATATTCGCGCTAACCCTCCTCCTCCGTCATGCTTAGAAAAACGCCTGACGGAGGATGCCATGAAAACCCGAAAACTGACGGAAGCCGACGTAACGTCTGAATCTGTCTTTATGCTACAGCGCCGCCAGATCCTGAAAATGCTTGGCATCAGCGCCACTGCCCTGACGCTCACCCCTGCGGCCCATGCCGATCTACTCGACTGGTTTAAGGGCAACGATCGCCCGAAAGCCCCCTCCGGCGCACCGCTTGACTTCACCAAACCGGCACAGTGGCAGAATAAACTGACGCTGACGCCGGAAGATAAAGTCACCGGCTATAACAACTTCTATGAGTTTGGTCTTGATAAGGCCGATCCTGCCGCCAACGCCGGGAGCATGAAAACCGATCCCTGGACGCTGAAGATAGATGGCGAGGTGGCAAAACCGCTGACGCTGGATCATCATGACCTCACCACCCGCTTCCCCCTTGAAGAACGCATTTACCGTATGCGCTGTGTGGAAGCCTGGTCGATGGTGGTGCCGTGGGTAGGTTTCCCTTTGCATAAACTGCTGGCGCTGGTTGAGCCCACCAGCAACGCGAAGTATGTTTCTTTCCAGACGCGCTATGCCCCGGACGAGATGCCAGGCCAGAAGGATCGGTTTATCGGCGGCGGGCTGGAGTATCCCTACGTTGAAGGTTTACGTCTCGACGAAGCCATGCATCCGCTTACGCTGCTCACCGTCGGGGTTTATGGCAAAGCGCTGCCGCCGCAAAACGGGGCACCCATTCGCCTGACCGTACCGTGGAAATACGGTTTCAAGGGCATCAAATCGATCGTCAGCATTAAGCTCACCCGTGAACGCCCCCCCACCACCTGGAACCTGGCAGCGCCTGACGAGTATGGTTTTTTTGCCAACGTTAACCCGCACGTTGACCATCCGCGCTGGTCGCAGGCAACAGAACGTTTTATCGGTTCCGGCGGCGCGCTGGATGTTAAACGCCAGCCAACGCTGCTATTTAACGGCTATGCGGATGAGGTGGCATCCCTCTACCGTGGTCTGAACTTACGGGAGAACTTCTAAGTGCGTTTAACGGCAAAGCAGATAACCTGGCTGAAGGTACTCCTGCATTTAGCCGGATTTCTCCCCTTTATCTGGCTCTTCTGGGCAGCCAGCCAGGGACAGTTCAGTGCCGATCCGGCGAAAGATATTCAGCATTTTACGGGTCGGATGGCTCTGAAATTTTTGCTGGCGACCTTGCTCGTCTCACCGCTGGCGCGCTACGCTAAACAGCCATTATTGATACGCACCCGTCGGCTTTTAGGGCTATGGTGTTTCGCCTGGGCAACGCTGCATCTCACCAGCTACGCCCTGCTGGAACTGGGCATTAACAACCTGGCACTCCTTGGCAGCGAACTGGTGACGCGTCCCTATCTGACGCTGGGTATCGTAAGCTGGCTGGTTTTACTGGCGCTGACGCTGACATCCACGCAGTATGCGCAGCGAAAACTGGGTCGACGCTGGCAACTACTGCATAACTTCGTCTATCTTGTCGCGATCCTCGCCCCTATTCATTACCTGTGGTCGGTGAAGATTTTATCCCCTCAGCCGGTCATCTACGCCCTGCTGGCCCTGGCCCTTTTAGCGTGGCGTTACAAGAAGTTCCGCCAGTGGTTGCGATAGTTCACGAAACTGTGCGTTTTCCCGCAGATTATTTATCAACCGCGAATCTTTTTCGGATAGCGGTTGATAATCTTCCCTGATAAGACCAGTATTTAGCTGCCAAATGCTACGAAATCGTTATAATGTGCGACTTCGGTTTTCCGGACAGGGGTTTTAGGCCTCTGAAAGGGTGACAATTGCGCTTTGAGGGTATATGTTGTTTTTTACCCGAAAATCGCAGGAGATAGCGGCATAATGGCTGATAAATTCCAAATTTTAGTTTTAAACGGACCGAACCTGAACATGCTCGGCACCCGTGAGCCAGAGAAGTACGGCACGCTAACATTGAGCGAAATTGTTAACCGTCTGAGTACGGAAGCAGCGTCGCTGAATGTGGATTTGGACCATTTTCAGTCTAACGCGGAGTACGCAATCATCGACCGTATTCATCAGGCTAAAGACACTGTGGACTATATCCTGATCAATCCGGCCGCGTTTACGCACACCAGTGTTGCTATACGCGACGCACTGCTCGCGGTGAGTATCCCGTTTATCGAGATTCACCTGAGTAACGTGCACGCCCGAGAGCCGTTCCGCCACCACTCCTACCTGTCAGATATCGCCGCTGGCGTGATTTGTGGGCTGGGTGCAGACGGCTATTCATACGCTTTACAGACAGCGGTAAAACGCTTGTCACAATCACACTAAACAAGAGTACGGAACCCACTCATGGATATTCGTAAGATTAAAAAACTGATCGAGCTGGTTGAAGAATCAGGCATCTCCGAACTGGAAATTTCTGAAGGCGAAGAGTCTGTACGCATCAGCCGTGCAGCCCCAGCCGCTAGCTTCCCGGTAATGCAGCAAGCTTATGCTGCGCCAGTGCAGCAGCCTGCGCTCTCAGCAGCCGTTGCGCCAGCAGCAGCTGAAGCCGCACCTGCCGCTGCAGCAGAAATCAGTGGTCACATCGTACGTTCCCCAATGGTTGGTACTTTCTACCGCACCCCGAGCCCGGACGCGAAGGCGTTCATCGAAGTGGGTCAGAAAGTCAACGTAGGCGATACCCTGTGCATCGTTGAAGCGATGAAAATGATGAACCAGATAGAAGCAGACAAATCAGGTACTGTGAAAGCGATTCTGGTCGAAAGTGGTCAGCCGGTTGAATTTGACGAGCCGCTGGTCGTCATCGAGTAACGAGGCGTACATGCTGGATAAAATTGTTATCGCCAACCGCGGCGAGATCGCACTGCGTATTCTTCGTGCCTGTAAAGAACTGGGCATCAAGACTGTCGCTGTGCACTCAAGCGCGGATCGCGATTTAAAACACGTATTGCTGGCGGATGAGACGGTCTGTATTGGCCCGGCTCCGTCCGTAAAAAGCTATCTGAACATCCCGGCTATCATCAGCGCCGCTGAAATCACCGGCGCGGTGGCAATTCATCCGGGTTACGGCTTCCTCTCTGAGAACGCCAACTTTGCTGAGCAGGTTGAACGCTCTGGCTTTATCTTCATCGGCCCGAAAGCCGACACCATCCGCCTGATGGGCGACAAAGTGTCTGCGATCACCGCGATGAAAAAAGCCGGTGTACCAACCGTACCAGGCTCTGACGGCCCTCTGACCGACGACATGGATGCTAACCGTGCTCATGCTAAACGCATCGGCTACCCGGTTATCATCAAGGCGTCCGGCGGCGGCGGCGGTCGCGGTATGCGCGTTGTGCGCAGCGATGCTGAACTGGCACAGTCCATCTCCATGACCAAAGCAGAAGCGAAAGCCGCTTTCAGCAATGACATGGTGTACATGGAAAAATACCTGGAAAACCCACGCCACATCGAAATTCAGGTGCTGGCTGACGGTCAGGGTAACGCGATCTATCTGGCAGAACGTGACTGCTCCATGCAGCGTCGTCACCAGAAAGTCGTCGAAGAAGCGCCAGCGCCGGGCATTACGCCGGAACTGCGTCGCTACATCGGTGAGCGTTGCGCCAAAGCGTGTGTCGATATCGGCTATCGCGGGGCGGGTACCTTTGAGTTCCTGTTCGAAAACGGCGAGTTCTACTTCATTGAGATGAACACCCGTATTCAGGTTGAACACCCGGTTACCGAAATGATCACCGGCGTTGACCTGATCAAAGAACAGCTGCGTATCGCAGCCGGTCAGCCGCTGTCCATCAAACAGGAAGAAGTTGTGGTTAAAGGCCATGCGGTAGAGTGCCGTATCAACGCCGAAGACCCGAACACCTTCCTGCCAAGCCCGGGTAAAATCACGCGTTTCCACGCGCCGGGTGGCTTTGGTGTGCGCTGGGAGTCCCATATCTACGCCGGTTACACCGTACCGCCGTACTATGACTCAATGATCGGTAAGCTGATCTGCTACGGCGAAAACCGTGACGTGGCCATTGCCCGCATGAAGAACGCCCTTCAGGAGCTGATCATCGACGGGATCAAAACCAACGTTGATCTCCAGATGCGCATTATGAGCGACGAGCACTTCCAGAATGGTGGGACTAACATCCACTACCTGGAGAAAAAACTCGGTCTGAACGAGAAGTAAGAGATCAGTGTTGCTAAAAGGCCGGATTATCCGGCCTTTTTTATTTCTGGGGATCGCTAAGCCCCATCATGTACAATCCCCGCTTTCTTCATCCACAAGGGACAAAAAATGGACAAACGTTTTGTTCAGGCCCATAAAGAAGCGCGCTGGGCGCTGTGGCTGACCCTTCTCTATCTCGCCGCATGGTTAGTAACTGCTTACTTACCTGATTCGGCGATTGGCATTACCGGCCTCCCGCACTGGTTTGAAATGGCCTGCCTGCTGCTGCCGCTGGTGTTTATCCTGCTGTGCTGGGCGATGGTGAAATTCATCTATCGCGATATTTCACTGGAGGACGATGATGCAGCTTGAAGTCATTCTGCCCCTTATCGCTTACCTGTTCCTGGTGTTTGGCCTGTCGGTTTATGCGATGCGTAAACGTTCGACCGGCACCTTTCTGAACGAGTATTTCCTCGGGAGCCGCTCAATGGGTGGCGTCGTGCTGGCCATGACGCTGACCGCTACTTACATCAGCGCCAGCTCGTTTATCGGTGGCCCGGGCGCCGCTTATAAGTACGGGCTGGGCTGGGTACTGCTGGCCATGATCCAGCTGCCTGCCATCTGGCTCTCTCTGGGCATACTGGGTAAAAAGTTTGCCATTCTGGCCCGTCGCTACAATGCCGTAACGCTGAACGATATGCTGTTTGCCCGCTATCAGAGTCGCTTGCTGGTATGGCTGGCAAGCCTGAGTCTGCTGGTGGCGTTTATTGGCGCAATGACGGTGCAGTTTATCGGCGGCGCACGTCTGCTGGAGACGGCAGCCGGTATCCCCTATGAGACGGGCCTGGTCATTTTCGGTGTGAGTATCGCGCTGTATACCGCGTTTGGCGGGTTCCGCGCCAGCGTACTCAACGACACGATGCAGGGGATGGTGATGCTCATTGGCACCCTCGTTCTGCTGGTGGGTATCGTGCATGCCGCAGGGGGCCTGAGCCATGCGGTTGAAACCCTGGAAGCGATCGATCCGAAACTGGTCTCGCCGCAGGGGGCGGATGATATCCTCTCTCCAACCTTTATGACCTCGTTCTGGGTGCTGGTGTGCTTTGGCGTGATTGGCCTGCCGCATACTGCCGTGCGCTGCATCTCATATAAAGACAGCAAAGCGGTGCACCGCGGGATCATTATCGGGACAATTGTGGTGGCGATCCTGATGTTTGGTATGCACCTGGCGGGCGCGCTGGGCCGCGCGGTGATCCCTGACCTTACCGTACCGGATCTGGTCATTCCGACCCTGATGGTGAAAGTGCTTCCGCCGTTTGCCGCCGGGATTTTCCTCGCCGCACCCATGGCGGCCATTATGTCGACCATCAACGCTCAGTTGCTGCAAAGTTCCGCTACGATCATTAAAGATCTCTATCTGAATTTGCGCCCTGAACAGGTCGAAAATGAGCGACGCCTCAAGCGTATGTCGGCGGTGATTACCCTGGTGCTGGGGGCGTTACTGCTGCTGGCCGCGTGGCGTCCACCGGAGATGATCATCTGGCTAAACCTGCTCGCCTTTGGCGGGCTGGAGGCCGTTTTCCTGTGGCCGCTGGTGCTGGGGCTGTACTGGGAACGCGCGAATGCCGCGGGTGCATTAAGCGGCATGATTGTCGGGGGCGTCCTGTATGCCGTTCTCGCTACGTTTAAAATTCAGTATCTGGGCTTCCATCCGATCGTGCCTTCGTTACTGTTAAGTTTACTGGCGTTTGTGGTGGGAAACCGTTTTGGTCGACCGGTGCCACAAACTGCCCTGATTTCTACTGACAAATAAAGAGTTTTGCCATGCCGTGGATCCAATTAAAACTGAACACAACCGGCGCGAACGCCGAAGAACTGAGTGATGCGCTGATGGAGGCCGGTTCGGTCTCTATCACCTTCCAGGACACGCATGACACGCCGGTCTTTGAGCCGCTGCCAGGCGAAACGCGCCTGTGGGGTGATACGGACGTTATCGGCCTGTTCGATGCAGAAACCGATATGAAAGAGGTCGTGGCGATTCTGGAAAACCATCCGCTGCTGGGCGCGGGTTTCGCGCATAAAATTGAACAGCTGGAAGACAAAGACTGGGAACGCGAGTGGATGGACAACTTCCATCCGATGCAGTTTGGTCAGCGTCTGTGGATCTGCCCAAGCTGGCGTGAAGTGCCCGATGAAAACGCCGTCAACGTGATGCTGGATCCGGGTCTGGCGTTCGGCACCGGTACCCACCCGACAACCTCCCTGTGCCTGCAATGGCTGGATGGCCTGGATCTGGAAGGCAAAACCGTGATCGACTTCGGTTGCGGATCCGGGATCCTTGCTATCGCAGCACTGAAACTGGGCGCGGCAAAAGCCATCGGGATCGACATCGATCCGCAGGCGATTCAGGCCAGCCGTGATAACGCCGAGCGTAATGGCGTTTCCGATCGCCTTGAACTGTATCTGCCCGATGCACAGCCAGAGGCGATGAAAGCCGATGTGGTGGTCGCGAATATCCTGGCTGGCCCATTACGCGAGCTGGCGCCGTTAATCAGCGTGCTGCCGGTTGAAGGCGGTCTGCTGGGCCTGTCCGGTATCCTTGCCAGCCAGGCAGACAGCGTCTGTGAAGCCTACGCCGATCTCTTTGCGCTCGACCCGGTGGTCGAGAAAGAAGAGTGGTGTCGCATCACCGGTCGTAAAAAATAAGCGTTTGGCGTGGTCGTCTGACCACGCCTTTTCCCTTCGGTTTTTTCTCCCGCCTTCTTCCTTTCTTCGATAAAATAACCACACAAATCACAATGTTAATTATTGATTTGGATAATAAAATTCACAGGAAGAATATGATGAAACACATTTCAGGCAAGGCAGCGCTGCTGGCGCTGAGCATGATTTCGGCTACGGCTTACGCATCACACTGGAGCTATCAAGGAGAAGGCGCACCGGAACACTGGGGCGAACTGGACGAGGCGTACAAGACGTGTAAAAGCGGAATGTATCAGTCGCCGGTCAACATAGATAACACGGTCAAAGCCCACATCTCTCCGCTGGAAACGCACTATATCGACGGCCCGGTCATTCTGACAAATAACGGCCATACTATCCAGGCGAGTGAAAATGCCGATACACGCGACAGCATCACGCTTGATAAACAGCGCTGGACGTTACAGCAGTTCCATTTCCATGCACCATCCGAAAACACGGTGCACGGTAAAAAATACGCAATGGAAATGCATCTGGTCCATAAAAACGCTGACGGCGAACTGACGGTCGTTGCCGTTATGTTCGATCAGGGCGCTGCAAACACTGAACTGGATAAACTCTGGGGCGTGATGCCGGGACAGGTTGACCAGAACGTCACGATTAAGCCAACCCTTGATATGAATAAATTACTGCCCGCGGATAAAACTTACTGGCGTTTTAGCGGCTCTCTGACCACCCCACCGTGTTCAGAAGGGGTAACGTGGCTGGTCCTCAAGCATCCGCTGACCGTCTCTGCTGAACAGCTGCAAAAATTTACTCACACTCTGCACCACGAAAACAGCCGCCCGGTTCAGCCGCTTCATGGCCGTCTGGTTGTTGAATAAGTCGATTTTTTACGTTGATATCCTGTGCTGAAATGCGACGCAGATCGCAAAGAAGCGCCATAATCTGCTGCTTATAGCAGCAGATTATCCCGAACAATTGATCCATTTATTCAGAAATGATGAGAAGTTACGGGAAATTGTAAGCGCCCACAAAATGTTCATTTATTCATAACACAATGATTTAAATAGCGAATAATCTTATCCCAAAAGAATGACTGGCGATTCCTTGATCTACAACAGAGGATTGTTCAAAGTTTGGCCTTTCATCTCGTGCAAAAAATGCGTAATATACGCCGCCTTGCAGTCACAGTATGGTCATTTCTTAACTCATGCGCATCGGACACCACCAGCTCAGAAATCGCCTGATCGCAGCCCCAATGGCAGGTATTACCGACCGGCCGTTCAGGACGCTGTGCTACGAGATGGGAGCAGGATTAACCGTTTCCGAGATGATGTCGTCTAACCCGCAGGTTTGGGAAAGCGACAAGTCCCGCCTTCGGATGGTGCACGTGGATGAACCAGGTATCCGCACCGTGCAAATTGCCGGAAGCGTGCCTGAAGAAATGGCAGATGCCGCGCGTATTAACGTGGAAAGTGGCGCCCAGATTATTGATATCAATATGGGTTGCCCGGCCAAAAAGGTGAATCGCAAGCTTGCAGGTTCAGCCCTTCTGCAATACCCCGACCAGGTGAAGTCAATCCTGACGGCGGTTGTCAGCGCAGTGGACGTTCCTGTTACGTTGAAGATTCGCACGGGTTGGTCGCCGGAACACCGTAACTGCGTAGAGATTGCCCAACTGGCCGAAGACTGTGGCATTCAGGCCCTGACCATTCATGGACGCACTCGCGCCTGTTTGTTCAACGGTGAAGCTGAATACGACAGCATTCGGGCAGTTAAGCAGAAAGTTTCCATTCCGGTTATCGCGAATGGCGACATTACTGACCCGCTTAAAGCCAGAGCTGTGCTCGACTATACGGGAGCTGATGCTCTGATGATAGGACGTGCCGCTCAGGGAAGACCCTGGATCTTTCGGGAAATCCAGCATTATCTGGACACTGGGGAGCTGCTTGCCCCGCTGCCTCTGGCAGAGGTCAAGCGCTTGCTTTGTTCGCATGTTCGGGAATTGCATGACCACTACGGCCAGGCAAAAGGGTACCGAATTGCGCGTAAACACGTCTCCTGGTATCTCCAGGAGCACGCTCCAAATGACCAGTTTCGGCGCACATTCAACGCCATTGAGGATGCCAGCGAACAGCTGGAGGCGTTGGAGGCATACTTCGAAAATCTTGCGTAATGAAATAAAGAGCTGACAGAACTATGTTCGAACAACGCGTAAATTCTGACGTACTGACCGTTTCTACCGTTAACTCTCAGGATCAGGTGACTCAAAAGCCCCTGCGTGACTCGGTTAAACAGGCACTGAAGAACTATTTTGCTCAACTGAACGGTCAGGATGTTAATGACCTGTATGAGCTGGTACTGGCTGAAGTTGAACAGCCACTGTTGGACATGGTGATGCAATACACCCGTGGTAATCAAACCCGCGCTGCCCTGATGATGGGCATCAACCGTGGTACCCTGCGTAAGAAACTGAAAAAATACGGCATGAACTAATTTCGATTAGCTAACTGCTTGTTTAAAAAGGCGCTCTTCGGCATGGGGAAGCGCCTTTTTTATCGTTCGGGCGAGCAACCGTCAACGCTTTGTAAACCTTCCCTTTCCCCACTTTTCAACGCCCGCTTTTCGTGTATATTTCCACCAACTTACAGGCTCTCTTTTCGCGGAATGACACATGATTCGTAAATACTGGTGGCTGGTCGTTTTTGCTGTCTCTGTTTTCATTTTCGATGCGCTGCTGATGCAGTGGATTGAACTGATGAGCACTGAAACCGATAAATGTCGCAATATGAATTCCGTGAACCCGCTTAAACTGGTCAACTGCTCAGAGCTGGACTAACCGCTTCCATCCTGTATAAAACCCTGTTAACACCCAATAAAAACAGGGGCTTAAATCACTTTTCGTCATTTCCTGACGATGATAATGTCTGTCCCCTTTCCAACCGCTCTTGCTTAACGTCTCACACGAGTGAACAGACCATGCTGGTTAGCCAATACAACCAAATCCTCGTAGTCATCTCCTTTGTTGTTGCCATTCTTGCCGCCTATACCGCACTGAATATGGCTGCGCGCGTTGCTGGAAGCCAGGGCGTCGCTGCACGCGTCTGGCTGGCAGGTGGCGGTGTTTCGATGGGGATTGGCGTGTGGGCGATGCATTTCATCGGTATGCTGGCGATGGATCTTTCCATGAGCATGAGTTACAACGCGGCCCTGACCGTGCTTTCGATGGTTATCGCCATTAGCTCGTCAATGTTTGCCCTGTGGCTCGTTAGCGGCGAGCAGCTACGTTTGCGCCGGCTGCTGCCTGGCGCCGTCGTGATGGGAACGGGCATTGTTGCCATGCACTACACCGGTATGGCTGCCCTGGAGGTCACACCGGGTATTGTCTGGGATAAAACGTGGGTGGCTATCTCTGTGGTCATAGCCCTTGCCGCTTCACTGGCCGCTCTTTGGCTGACGTTCCGTTTACGTCAGGAAGCCGCACGAATGGCGTTGATGCGGCTGGGGGCGGCGATCACCATGGGCATCGCTATCGCTGGCATGCATTACGCTGGCATGGAAGCAGCACAATTTCCGATGTCGACGATGGTCCACCATCATGGCATTAACGGGAGCTGGCTGGCGATATTGGTTAGCGTGGTCGCGCTCGCTATTCTGGGGATTACGCTGCTGGTGTCGATGTTCGATGCCCGCCTTCAGGCTCGTACCTCGCTGCTGGCCTCATCACTGGCAGAAGCTAATCGTGAACTCGCACAGCTGGCGTTGCATGATACGCTGACGCGATTACCCAATCGTATTCTGCTTGAGGATCGCCTCGATCAGGCCATCAGCAAGGCCGATCGCGAAGGAAGCCCTTTCGCGCTGATGTTTATGGATCTCGACGGCTTTAAAACCGTCAACGATGCCTATGGTCATGATGTCGGTGACAAGCTTCTGGTAGCGGTGACTCAGCGTTTGCTGTTGCAGTTGAAAGGTCAGTACACGCTGGCGCGTATCGGTGGGGATGAATTCGTGCTGCTGGCCGAAACCGCCACCCCGGATGATGCTGCCTCACTGGCAAATTCACTGGTGCGCGTCATTGATAGCCCGTTCCATCTCGATCCTTACGAACTGATGGTCACCCTGAGCATTGGCATTGCGCTCTATCCACACGATGGCAAAACCGATCGTGAACTAATGTTTAACGCTGATGCTGCGATGTACCACACGAAACATATGGGTCGCAACGGCTATCACTTCTTCCAGCCGTCAATGAATACGCTGGCGCAGACGCATCTACAGCTGATGAATGATCTGTGGCAGGCCATCGACCGTGATGAGTTACGCCTGCTTTATCAACCTAAATTCCACGCCCCTGCCGGGCCGGTCATCGGGTTCGAAGCGCTGTTACGCTGGCAGCATCCCAAACAGGGATTACTCTCCCCCGACCTGTTTCTACCGCTGGCAGAGAAAACAGGGCTGATTATTCCGATTGGAAACTGGGTAATCGACGAGGCCTGCCGCCAGCTGCGTGAATGGCATCTTCAGGGCCACACGGACTGGTCAATGGCGGTGAATCTTTCTACGTTGCAGTTCGAACAGCCGTCGCTGGTTAAAACGGTTCTCGATTGTCTGACGCGCCATAGCGTGCCGCCCGGCATGTTGATTCTGGAGGTGACTGAAACCACGGCAATGAGCAATCCGGACGAAAGCGTACGCGTCCTGACAGCGCTGACGGATGCGGGAGTAAAAGCCTCAATAGACGATTTTGGTACAGGTTACTCAAGCCTTCTCTATCTTAAGCGGCTTCCCGCCTGCGAGTTGAAAATCGATCGCGCTTTTGTGAAAGAGTTAAGTGGAGAGAGCGAAGATGCGACAATTGTCTCGGCGATTGTCGCCCTGGCAAAAACGCTGAATCTGAAGGTCGTGGCGGAAGGGGTCGAAACCGCAGCGCAGCAGACCTTCCTGACAGAACTGGGATGCAATACGCTACAGGGTTATCTGCTGGGCAAACCAATTACCGCGCAAGCTATTATGGAACAGTGCCAGCACGGGGAGATGTCGCCACCCCGGGCGCAGTCATAAGGCTGTATCGTAAACCACTGGCGCCACTCGGGTGATATTTAGTGTCGCCAGAATATTATCCACCAGCGCCGGCGCTTGTTTGTACAGATTAAAACTGGTGTTATCCATTAACCAGTTTTTAATGACTCCGCTAAAAAAGGCATGGAAAACAATCAGCGCCAGTTCAATATTAGTTTGCGAAGAGATAATGTTATGAGCAATGCATCGCTTAAGCGTCTTGCGAAGATAATCATCGTTTAAACCGATCCGCTTGCGTATTTCACATTCTGAAATCACATCGTCATGAAATTCACACTTATGATACAGAATTTGTAAAAGCGCATACTGTCGGGGTTCGCTCGCAATATATTGCAGCGCAACAATAAATTGTTCACGAAGCATTAACAAAGGGTCGTCATTTTCGGAAAGCATTAGCCTGTCACGAATGATTTCACGCAGCGGCAATTGCTGTTCCCATATTGCGTTAAATATTTCCGCTTTACTCGAGAAATGCCAGTAAACCGCCCCGCGAGTGAGTTGAGCTGCATCGGCAATGTCGGTAAGCGTGGTGCTGGCCACACCACGCGTCGCGAATAGCCTGATAGCGGCTTCAATCAGCTGCTGGCGGGTCTTTTGAGCCTCTTCTTTCTTTTTGCGCGCCATTACCTGCTACTCGTTACTTACAAGATTGATACGTTATCAAAGGATATTGCCGTGGTCGTGTCAGACAAAGTATTAACCAAAATCCGTGTTAGTTTTGCACAAAAAAAGTCAATTCGTTTAATTTATAAACCTCGTGAATAAATTGAATATATTAAATACATAAAACATATGTATAGCTTTCACCAAAAAGCATTTCGTTGATTATCCTGACAGAAATAGAGTGTCGAATGCACTGGGTCAGATTCCGATTTTTACTTTTTAAAAGCTCCATCAGCACTTATAAATTAAAAAACATTAAATACCCTCATTATTATACGCAGCTACATTTCTTTTTTTGCCTCACACCCTTTCACCGATTCATGACAAATATCGGTTCAGGGGTAGTTTAAGGAACAGTAATGACGAATCACTTCAGATGCTTACCCTTATCCGGTTTCATTGTCTGTGCCGCGCTGCTTACCGGGTGCGATGGGCAAGAAAACCCACAGCAGCATGCGCAAGCTCCTCAGGTCAGTGTTCATATTGTTAAAAGCGCGCCACTGGCCGTAACGACAGAATTGCCTGGCAGAACTGACGCGTATCGTGTTGCGGAGGTTCGTCCCCAGGTAAGTGGTATCATTCTGCACCGTAATTTTACCGAAGGCAGCGACGTCAAAGCGGGTGAATCCCTTTATCAGATCGATCCGGCCACGTATCAGGCAGCCTACGACAATGCGAAAGGTGAACTGGTAAAAGCACAGGCGGCGGCCAATATCGCTCATCTGACGGTGAAACGTTACGTTCCGCTGGTCGGTACGCAATATGTGAGCAAGCAGGAGTACGATCAGGCGGTGGCAACCGCCCAGCAGGCGGATGCGAGCGTCGTTGCCGCGAAGGCTGGCGTTGAAAGCGCGCGGATCAACCTGGCTTATACCAAAGTCACATCCCCAATCAACGGGCGTATAGGTAAATCCAGCGTCACCGAAGGGGCGTTGGTTACTAATGGTCAGTCGACTGCACTGGCGACGGTTCAGCAGCTCGATCCCATTTATGTCGATGTGACGCAATCCAGCAGCGATTTTATGCGTCTGAAGCAGCAGACGAGCCTGCAAAAGGGAGACACCAGCAGCGTCGAGTTGCTGATGGAAAATGGCCAGCCTTATCCACTGAAAGGAACGCTCCAGTTCTCTGATGTCACGGTAGATGAAAGTACCGGCTCAATCACCCTTCGCGCCCTCTTCCCTAACCCTCAGCACATGCTGTTACCGGGTATGTTTGTCCGTGCACGCATTGACGAAGGTACACAGCCTGATGCCATTCTTGTTCCCCAGCAGGGGGTAACCCGTACACCGCGCGGGGATGCCACTGTGCTTGTGGTAAACGATAAAAACCAGGTGGAATCGCGCACTGTCGTTGCACCGCAGGCGATTGGCGATCGCTGGCTGATCACGGAAGGCCTGAAAAACGGCGACCGCGTCATTATCAGCGGCCTGCAAAAAGTTCGCCCTGGCGTTACCGTCGTGGCTATTCCTGATACCGCCGCGACTCCAGCCAGTTAAGGAATAACGACATGGCTAATTTCTTTATTCAACGGCCTGTTTTCGCCTGGGTACTCGCCATCATTCTGATGATTGCGGGCGGGCTGGCCATTTTAAAACTGCCGGTGGCGCAATATCCGACCATTGCGCCGCCAGCGGTGGCGGTGACAGCAACCTACCCTGGCGCTGATGCCCAGACGGTACAGGACACCGTAACTCAGGTTATCGAACAGAACATGAACGGTATCGATAATTTGATGTACATGTCGTCCACCAGTGATTCCGCCGGTAACGTCACCATTACGCTGACGTTCGAGTCGGGTACGGATCCTGATATCGCGCAGGTGCAGGTTCAGAACAAACTCCAGCTCGCCATGCCGCTGCTGCCGCAAGAAGTGCAGCAGCAGGGGATTGGCGTGGAGAAATCCAGCAGCAGCTTCCTGCTGGTTGCAGGCTTTGTGTCGGACAATAAAAATCTCACGCAGGATGATATCTCCGACTATGTCGCTTCTAACGTAAAAGATGCGATCAGCCGTACTTCCGGCGTCGGTGACGTGCAACTGTTCGGTGCCCAGTATGCAATGCGCATCTGGCTGGACAGCAACGCGATGAACAAATATCAGCTCACGCCGCTGGATATCATTAACCAGCTGAAAACACAGAACGACCAGATTGCTGCGGGCCAGTTGGGAGGAACGCCGTCCGTACCAGGGCAGCAACTGAACGCCTCAATTATTGCTCAAACACGCTTGAAATCGCCGGAGGAGTTTGGTCGTGTGACGCTGAAGGTGAACCAGGACGGTTCAATGGTCCACCTGAAAGATGTGGCACGCATTGAGCTGGGTGGCGAAAACTACAACATGGTCACCAAAATCAATGGCCAAGCAGCAACGGGGCTGGGGATCAAGCTGGCGACTGGCGCAAACGCGCTGGATACCGCTGCCGCCATCAAGAGTAAACTGGCGCAGTTGCAGCCCTTCTTCCCTCAGGGTCTGAAAGTCGTGTATCCGTACGACACCACACCTTTCGTGAAGATCTCCATCCATGAAGTGGTGAAGACGCTGTTTGAAGCGATTGTTCTCGTGTTCCTGGTGATGTACCTGTTCCTGCAAAACCTGCGGGCAACGCTTATTCCCACTATCGCCGTTCCCGTGGTGTTACTGGGCACCTTTGCGGTACTGGCTGCGTTCGGGTTCTCCATTAACACCCTGACGATGTTCGGGATGGTATTGGCGATAGGTCTTCTCGTCGATGACGCCATCGTGGTAGTCGAGAACGTAGAACGCGTCATGGTTGAGGACAAGCTGCCGCCAAAAGAGGCGACGCAGAAGTCAATGGAGCAAATCCAGGGCGCTCTGGTGGGCATTGCCATGGTGCTTTCGGCGGTATTTATTCCGATGGCATTCTTTGGTGGTTCAACCGGGGCTATCTATCGCCAGTTCTCGCTGACCATTGTCTCCGCGATGGCCTTGTCGGTACTGGTGGCGTTGATATTAACGCCTGCTCTTTGTGCAACGCTGCTCAAACCGGTTTCCAGCGAACATCATGAAAAGAAAGGTGGTTTCTTCGGCTGGTTTAACGCGCTCTTTGATAAGAGTGTGGAGCACTACAGCAACAGCGTGAGCGGCATTTTACGTAAGACCGGCCGCTATCTGCTGGTTTACGTCATCATCGTCGGCGGCATGGCAGTTCTGTTCCTGCGCCTGCCTTCCTCCTTCCTGCCGGAAGAGGATCAGGGTGTGTTTATGACGATGGTTCAGTTGCCGGCAGGGGCGACGCAGATGCGTACCCAGCAGGTACTCGATCAGGTTCAGGATTATTACCTGACAAAAGAGAAAGCGAACGTTGAATCGGTCTTTACCGTAAACGGGTTTAGTTTTAGCGGACAGGGTCAGAACTCCGGTATCGCTTTCGTCAGCCTGAAGCCATGGGAAGAGCGTCCGGGCAAGGAAAACGGCGTTGAGGCGATTGTCAGCCGCGCGACGAAAGCGTTCAGCCAGATCAAAGACGGCCTTGTATTTCCGTTTAACCTGCCTGCCATTATTGAACTGGGTACCGCAACAGGCTTTGACTTTGAACTGATAGACCAGGCAAACCTGGGACATACGCAGTTAACGCAGGCGCGTAACCAGCTGCTGGGCATGGTGAGAGAACATCCTGACTTACTGGTCCGCGTGCGTCCTAACGGACTGGAAGATACGCCACAGTTCAAGCTGGACGTCGATCAGGAGAAGGCACAGGCGCTGGGTGTGAGCGTGTCTGACGTCAATCAGACTATTTCAACAGCCCTGGGTGGCACCTATGTGAACGACTTTATCGATCACGGACGGGTGAAAAAAGTTTATGTCCAGGCTGATGCTCGCTTCCGTATGCTACCCGGAGACATTAACGGCCTGTATGTGCGTAGCGCTAACGGCGAAATGGTGCCTTTCTCTGCCTTTAGCAGCTCTCACTGGGTGTACGGTTCACCGCGTCTGGAACGTTACAATGGGATGCCATCAATGGAGATCCTCGGTGAGTCTGCACCAGGCAAAAGTACCGGTGAGGCAATGGCGCTGATGGAAAACCTTGCGTCAAAACTGCCGTCCGGCATCGGCTACGACTGGACGGGGATGTCTTATCAGGAACGACTTTCCGGGAATCAGGCTCCGGCGCTGTACGCCATTTCACTTATTGTGGTGTTCCTGTGTCTGGCGGCTCTCTATGAAAGCTGGTCAATTCCATTCTCGGTCATGCTGGTTGTGCCTCTGGGGGTGATCGGTGCGCTTCTGGCTGCATCAATGCGAGGGCTGAACAATGACGTTTACTTCCAGGTTGGTCTGCTTACAACAATTGGTTTATCAGCCAAGAACGCCATACTGATCGTTGAGTTCGCCAAAGATCTCATGGATAAAGAAGGCAAAGGGATTATCGAAGCCACGCTTGAAGCCTCGCGTATGCGTCTGCGTCCTATCCTGATGACTTCCCTGGCATTCATCCTTGGTGTTATGCCTCTGGTCATCAGCAGCGGTGCAGGTAGTGGTGCACAAAATGCGGTCGGGACGGGCGTGATGGGCGGGATGCTCTCAGCCACCCTGTTGGCCATATTCTTTGTTCCTGTTTTCTTTGTGGTTGTCCGGAGACGATTTACAAAGCACAAGGATTAATGAAAATCATAAAGGCACCTCTGGTGCCTTTTTTATTTCCTGAAAACGATGTAAAAACACATTCCCTCTTCACATTTCCTCCATTAATAATTACTGCCCGCGCTTTTTTCTTCATAATTTTTACAATCCACACAAATTGAGATTATTCCACGTGCTGCATGGTATTAGTGCGGTGGTAAAATAATCATCGATTCGTTAATTGCCGCATCGGCTCTTTAGCGAATAGGCGATCATATTGAGGTAACATCATGAAAAGATTCCTTTCCGTTGCACTTCTCGCTGCGCTGCTTGCTGGTTGCGCGCACGATTCTCCATGTGTACCGGTATACGACGATCAGGGGCGACTGGTTCACACCAATACCTGTATGAAGGGCACTACCCAGGATAACTGGGAAACAGCAGGTGCGATTGCTGGTGGCGCCGCGGCAATCGCTGGCCTGACACTCGGTATTGTCGCCCTCACTAAATAAGGCTTCTAAAAGCGCGGCGATGGCCGCGCTTTTATTTTTTCCTGATATAAGAAACGTATATTCCCCATCGCAAATAACATCAGATATTAATTAAATTCAATACGCTACCTTACTCCTCGCTATATCCCTTACCTGTACAGCATTTGGCATAACATTTAATTCATTTAACACTACTGCGAGCCAGCAGAATGCATTTCACAACTACAGTTTCAGTACGGTAAAGCGCTACGTCCGTAGGGTATTAACGGCACCAGTGAGAACATCGAATGAGGGAATTGGTTTAGCTGGAGATATAACGCAAAAAGGCCATCCTTTCGGATGGCCTTTCTACTTGTTTGATGTCTGGCAGTTCCCTACTCTCACATGGGGAGACCCCACACTACCATCGGCGCTACGGCGTTTCACTTCTGAGTTCGGCATGGGGTCAGGTGGGACCACCGCGCTAAAGCCGCCAGGCAAATTCTTTTACTTCTTGCCGAACTTTAACCTAAGTATAAAGTGGTGCTGATACCCAGAGTCGAACTGGGGACCTCACCCTTACCAAGGGTGCGCTCTACCAACTGAGCCATATCAGCACGCTAAATTTGATGCCTGGCAGTTCCCTACTCTCACATGGGGAGACCCCACACTACCATCGGCGCTACGGCGTTTCACTTCTGAGTTCGGCATGGGGTCAGGTGGGACCACCGCGCTAAAGCCGCCAGGCAA
>NZ_QFRV01000058.1:0-31348 GCF_004136805.1 Enterobacter cloacae complex sp. GF14B | reverse complement strand
CCATGGAGCGCATCAGCGCCGGGTAGCTCAGCGTGGAGTGAACGGCGAAGCGGGGAAGCACGGCCCACATGACCACGCCGACAAAGGCAATACTTGCGGCGGCCAGCTGATACATCACCCGCCAGCCAAAGGCCTCACCCACCACGCCGCTCACGGTTCTGGAGAGCAAAATCCCCAGCAGCAGGCCGGTCATCACCGTGCCGACCGTTTTTCCCTGTTTGCCTTCCGGCGCGAGGATCGCTGCGGCCGGGACAATATCCTGCGCCATGGTGGCGGCCATGCCAATCAGCAGGCTGGTGAGCAGCAGGGAGTGCAGTTGTCCGGTCAGGCTACAACCCAGCAGGAACAGCGCCAGAGCCGCACTTTTTATCAGGATCAGCGTTCTGCGATCATGACGATCGCCGAGCGGGAGCAGAAACAAAATACCTAAGGCATAACCCGCCTGGGTAAGCGTCGGGACCATGCCCATGCCTTCGATGCTCAGGTTCAGGTCTGAGCCCATCAGCGGCAGCAGAGGCTGGGCATAATAGATGGATGCCACGCTAAAGCCCGCACCGAGCGCCAGCATTAAGATTACCCAGCGGCTTACGGCCCGGGTGGTAGTTGTGTTCATAAGATGTTCCTCATTCGTCGTGTGCGGCTATTTTTTATCAGTACGCCTTGCGACGGTAGCGGGCGCGGTGGTAAAACGCTTATACGTGTAGCGTATGGATAGAAATGGTATGAAAAGGCCTGAGCGTATAGATCGGGTAGAACTGATGCGAACGTTTGTTCGCATTGTGGAGGCGGGGTCTCTTTCTGCGGCAGCACGTCAGCTGGCAACAACCCAGGCCACGGTGAGCCGACGGTTGCAGTCGCTTGAGACCATGCTGGGAGTACGCCTGATGCTGCGCACAACCCATACGACCCGGCTGACCGATGACGGCGAACGCTGCTATCAGCATGCCCGACGGGTGATTGACAGCTGGCTGGCGCTGGAAGACGAGGTAGGGCAGACGGAAGATGAACCGGTTGGGGTGCTGAGGGTGCGCGCCCCGCACGCGTTTGGCCAGGATCAGCTTCTGAAACCGTTAACCGAATTTTTGCAGCGCTATCCCCAGCTTTCTGTAGAGTGGATGCTCAACGATCGCTCGGTTGATTTCCTCGGCGACAACCTTGACTGTGCTATTCGGGTGGGTGTGGAAGTCGATCCGGCAACCGTGTCCGTGCTGCTGGCTGAAGTGCCGCGCTCGGTGGTGGCTTCACCGGAATTACTGGCCCGTTATCCCGCGGTTAAAACGCCGGAAGATTTGCAACAGCTTCCCTGGATTGCCATCAGCTCTTTTTATCAACGCCATGTGGAGCTTTTCCACGATGCATCATCTGCCCCGACGCGGGTTACCATTACGCCACGCCTGAGTACCGACAGCCTGTATGTGGCGCGCAATACGGCACTCACCGGGCTAGGCGTTGCGGTGGTATCCAGCTGGACAGTACAGGATGATATTCAGGAAGGACGACTGGTGCATCTACTGCCAGAGTGGCAGCCGGCAGCGCTACCGGTACATCTGGTTTACCCCTGGTCTCGTTATTATCCGGCGCGCTTGCGGCGTTTTCTGGAGCTGATGCGGCAGATAATGCCGGAGGTCACCGGAATGAGAAAGCCCCTGCAACAGCCATAAAAAAGCCGACCCGAAGGTCGGCTTTCAGTATTAGCGTGCGTTATTCAACAGGCTGAGGACGAGTAGCTGGCGCAGTAGCCATGTGCGTTGCACTGTGACCACCGGCAGCACCTTTGCCTTCGAAGTTGAATGCCGGACGAACCCAGTCGCTATGGCGTGGCGCTTCAGGCACATACTCAGGTGCCGGGGCGCGAGTCATCGGCGCGGTAGCAACGTGAGCAGGCGCTACAGCTGCAACGACCTCAATCGGCTCTGATTTCACTTCAGGCGCTTTGACCTCTTCGACAACAGGTTCAACCTGAATCTCGACGTCCTGAACAACCTCTTCAGTCACCGTTTCGACGGTAACGTCTGCGGGCTCTTCTGCTGCGGAGACTGGCTGAGCGTCTTCCGCGACTTCTTCAGCTACCACGGTATCTTCTTCGGCAATGATCTGCGGAGCGGCATCAACCGGCGCAGCAATGACTTCAGGATGGGTCGTTTCCACTTCCACAGCCTGCGGTGCCGCCGTGTCAACAACCTGCGGTTCAACCACGGTTGCCGCTTCAGTCACGACGTCTTCCACCGCTGCTATCGGTGCAATCACCTCTTCGGTCACAGCCTGTTCTTCAACAGCCTGTTCCGGGCGAGCAACCGGATAACGGATCCAGACTTTACCGGATGCCATCTCAGGTGACGCGCACGCCACGGTCAATGGCATTGGCGACTGAGTTGGGTAACGCTCGTCACGGTAACGACGACGACGCTGACCGCTCACGCGCAGATGACGCGGAGAACGACGGGAGCGACGCGGCATACCTGCGTTGTCACGGTTTTCGCTGCTTTCGTCCTGCTCAACCTGATTTTCTACTACGGCTGGCAGGTCAACTTTCGCAACCTGTGTACCCGTTGTGCTTTCTGCTGCTTCAACCGCGATAACGTCGTTTTCTTCCGCCTGAACAGCACCCACACGCACTTTCTGGGTCAACTGACGCTGCTTACGACGCGGCATAACCTGAGTACGCTCTTCCTGCTCCGTGTCCTGCTGTTCAACAGGCGCTTCGCGGTTCAGGTTTTTGACTTCCTGCTGGGCCTGGCGTTTCTCGTCGTTACGACGACGGTTACGCTCGCGGCGAGGTTGCTGCTCGTCACGCTGTTTGCTCTTCTCGGACTCATCGCCCGCCTGCTGGCGAATCTCACGATCTTCAACGTTCTGCTGTTGCTTCTCGCGACGGTTGCGACGGTTGTCCTCGCGTTGTTCACGACCTTCGTTGTTCTCGGAACGATTATCACGGCGCTCGTTACGATCGCTACGGTCGTTGCGGTCATTACGATCGCGACGATTGTTCTGACGCTTACGACGGTCCTGCTGACGCTCTGGTTTCGTTTCTTTTGGCGCTTCTTTCGGCTGCTCAGGCTGAACTTCTTCGCCAGCAAACATTTTTTTCAGCGCGCCGAAGATGCGGCTCAGGAGACCCGGCTGCTCAGGCTGCGCTTTTGGCACGGCAGGGGACGCCTTTTGCACGGCAGGTTTTGCCGCTGGTTTTTCCAGCGTAGCTTCCGGCGGGGCTTCCGGCATGATGAAGGTTGCTAATGCAGGCTGCTCAGGCAGTTTACGCTCGGCAGGCTCTTCATCCGATGGCAGCGCCATTTCTTCTTCATGCAGCTTCGGCAGCAGGTAGCTGAGGGTGCTTGTCTCTTCACCTTTACGCACGCGCAGCACGTGATAGTGCGGGGTCTGCATCTCGTCGTTTGGCACGATGATGCAGCGAACGCCGCCCTGACGCGCTTCGATTGCGCTCACCGCTGCACGTTTTTCGTTCAGCAGGTAGGAGGCAATCGGCACCGGAACAATGGCGTGAACCTCTTTGGTGTTCTCTTTCAGCGCTTCTTCTTCAATCAGACGCAGAATAGAGAGGGAGAGCGATTCATTGTCACGCACGGTACCTGTCCCGGAACAGCGCGGGCAGACGTGATGGCTGGACTCGCCGAGTGACGGGCTCAGACGCTGACGGGACATTTCCAGCAGGCCGAAGCGCGAGATATGGCTAATCTGGATACGCGCGCGATCCTGGCGCACCGCTTCACGCAGACGGTTTTCAACCGCACGCTGGTGGCGAACCGGGGTCATGTCGATGAAGTCGATAACAATCAGACCACCCAGGTCGCGCAGGCGGAGCTGGCGGGCGATTTCATCAGCGGCTTCTAGGTTGGTGTTGAAGGCGGTCTCTTCGATGTCGCCGCCGCGGGTTGCACGCGCGGAGTTGATGTCGATAGCGGTCAGCGCTTCGGTGGTATCGATAACGATAGAACCGCCGGACGGCAGACGCACTTCACGCTGGAAGGCAGACTCGATCTGGGATTCAATCTGATAGTGGCTGAACAGCGGGATTTCACCGGTGTACAGTTTAATTTTGCTGGTGAAATCCGGGCGACCCAGCGCGGCGATGTGCTGGCGAGCCAGCTCAAGCACTTTCGGGTTATCAATCAGAATTTCACCGATGTCCTGACGCAGATAATCACGGAAGGCACGCACAATGACGTTGCTTTCCTGGTGGATCAGGAACGGAGCAGGACGGCTTTCAGCCGCTTTCTTGATGGCTTCCCAGTGCTTCAGACGGAAGCTCAGGTCCCACTGCAATGCTTCGGCAGATTTGCC
The DNA here is from genome assembly GCF_004136805.1 of Enterobacter cloacae complex sp. GF14B. NCBI lineage: Bacteria > Pseudomonadati > Pseudomonadota > Gammaproteobacteria > Enterobacterales > Enterobacteriaceae > Enterobacter > Enterobacter cloacae complex sp. GF14B. The sequence goes on along the minus strand of NZ_QFRV01000058.1, from coordinate 27,049 downwards.
GACGCCTGCGGTGCGCACGATAAGGCCCATGCCGTCTGGCAGCTCAAGACTTGCCAGCGCTTCTTTCAGCTCTGTACGGTCATCACCTTCGATACGGCGAGAGATGCCACCCGCACGCGGGTTGTTTGGCATCAACACCAGATAGCTTCCTGCCAGACTGATAAAGGTGGTCAGTGCGGCACCTTTGTTGCCACGCTCTTCTTTATCGATCTGGACGATAACTTCCTGACCTTCACGCAGAACATCTTTAATGTTCGGACGGCCATGGGAGTTGTAATTTGCAGGAAAATATTCGCGGGCGATTTCTTTGAGAGGAAGGAAACCGTGACGCTCAGCACCGTAATCGACAAATGCAGCTTCAAGGCTTGGTTCAATGCGGGTGATTTTGCCTTTGTAAATGTTCGCTTTTTTCTGTTCGTGTCCAGGACTTTCGATATCCAGATCGTACAGGCGCTGCCCATCCACAAGGGCGACACGCAACTCTTCTTGCTGAGTTGCGTTGATTAACATTCTTTTCATCGTAACTTACTCGTTATTCTTACATTGACGACAAAGCTGCGGGCAAGGTGACGCTTTCCGGGGTATGAACCGATGGCCTCGTGTCTATTCACGTCGCCAACCTCACGGTTGTCGCTCGCTTAAGAGGCGCAGAGTGTCGGTTGCCTGTGTTTCATACGGAAACACAGCGCAATTATCAGGGGAATTGCCTGGGAAAACTCTCCAGAGAACAATCCTTATACCGGGAAGTACTGCAACCCGCAGCCCGCTAACTGCCTGAAAGATCAATACGTCTTACGCCATTGCTGCGTGGATGATCGGTCAGACAAAATTGGTCATTCCGTCGACATCCTTACAAAACCCGGATTTAACGCGGAAAACGGATTCATTATTCCACTGCTCGCCGGGTTATAGCAAGATGACTTTTACCAATTATCACCCGGTTACTCACAGTTTCTTCACTTCAACGGGGTGATTGGTTTAATAACCACCAAATCGATTGCGCGAAAGGGGAGCGGTCCGGATAAAAGTAAATATAAGCATAGAAAAATGAGTGGCGCTAATGCCTGACGCTATTTAGAATCGCCAACCATGAAAACAGAGACTCCAGCCGTAAAAATGGTTGCCATCGCCGACGACGAGGCGGGGCAACGTATCGATAATTTTTTGCGCACCCAGCTGAAGGGTGTGCCAAAAAGCATGATTTATCGCATCTTGCGTAAGGGCGAGGTGCGGGTGAACAAAAAACGCGTGAAGCCAGAGTATAAGCTCGAGGCGGGCGATGAAGTCCGCATTCCACCGGTACGTGTTGCAGAGCGTGAAGAAGAGGTCGTTTCTCCGAAGCTGCAAAAAGTCGCGGCCCTGAGCGACGTTATCCTTTATGAGGACGACCACATTCTGGTGCTGAATAAACCGTCCGGAACGGCGGTACACGGGGGGAGCGGCCTGAGCTTCGGCGTGATTGAAGGGTTACGCGCGCTGCGCCCGGAAGCGCGTTTCCTCGAACTGGTTCACCGTCTTGACCGTGATACCTCTGGCGTGCTGCTAGTGGCGAAAAAACGTTCTGCGCTGCGTTCACTGCATGAACAGCTGCGCGAAAAAGGGATGCAGAAAGATTATCTGGCGCTGGTGCGCGGCCAGTGGCAGTCCCACGTGAAAGTGGTGCAGGCGCCGCTGCTGAAAAATATTCTGCAAAGCGGCGAGCGCATTGTTCGTGTTAATCAGGAAGGGAAACCGTCTGAGACGCGCTTTAAAGTTGAAGAGCGCTACGAATTCGCCACGCTGGTGCGCTGTAGTCCGGTGACGGGGCGTACTCACCAGATTCGCGTCCATACCCAGTTTGCGGGCCATCCGATTGCGTTTGATGACCGCTATGGCGATCGCGAATTTGATAAGCAGCTGGCGGGGACGGGGCTATCGCGTCTGTTCCTGCATGCGGCAGCGCTGAAGTTCACCCATCCTAATACCGGTGAAGTTATCCGTATTGAAGCGCCGCTGGATGAGCAGCTCAAACGCTGTCTGAAAGTTCTGCGCGGCTGATTTTGTGCCGGGTAGCGCTGCGCTTACCCGGCCTACATGTTTTTCTCCCTCTCCCACAGGGAGAGGGCCGGGGTGGGGGCATCAGGCCGCAACGGTCACATCGTCAGCGGATTACACTCTTCTCGCCTTAACATCTGGCACAGCGCAATCAGCGGCAACCCCACCAGCGTATTGGGATCGCGGCCATCGAGCTTGTCGAACAACGCAATCCCTAGTCCTTCACTTTTAAAGCTCCCTGCACAGTTCAGCGGACGTTCCCGACGCACATAATCCATAATCTCCTGTTCGCTAAGATGACGGAAGTGCACATCAAACGGCTCGCACTCGGTTTGCAGATGACCGGAAGCAGAATTATAAAGCGCCAGGCCGGTATAAAAGGTCACGATACTGCCTCTCGCACGCAAAAGCTGCTGGCAGGCGATTTCTTCCGTATACGGTTTGCCGGTGATTTCGCCGTCCAGCACACAAACCTGATCGGAGCCTATAATCAGATGAGCGGGGTAACGTACGGCCAGCGACTGTGCTTTCTCTTTCGCGAGACGGGTCACCAGATGACGCGGTGACTCGCCCGGCTGTGGCGTTTCATCCACCTCCGGCGCAGCGCATTCAAACGGGATCCCGAGCTTTTCCAGCAGCATTCGGCGATAAGGTGAAGTGGAAGCAAGGACGAGATTTGGCATATTTTTATCACCAGATATAGCGTATCGATGCCAGCCATTTTAAACTACAGGCCGCAATGTGTGCGAATAATTGGCAAAAGGCAGCTCTGGTTGCCTTTTTCTTTGACTCTATGACGTTACAAAGTTAATATGCGCGCCCTATGCAAAAGGTAAAATTACCCCTGACTCTTGATCCGGTTCGTACGGCTCAAAAACGCCTCGATTACGAAGGAATCTATTCTTCCGATCAGGCTGAGCGTATTGCCGAATCTGTAGTCAGTGTGGACAGTGATGTAGAATGCTCCATGTCGTTCGCTATCGACAACCAGCGTCTCGCCGTGTTAACCGGTGATGCAAAGGTGACGGTAACGCTCGAATGTCAGCGTTGCGGGAAACCGTTTGTACAGCATGTTCACACAACGTATTGTTTTAGTCCGGTTCGTTCTGACGAACAGGCTGAAGCACTCCCGGAAGCGTACGAGCCGATTGAGGTTAACGAATTCGGTGAAATCGATCTTCTGGCGCTGGTTGAAGATGAAGTCATCCTCTCCCTGCCAGTCGTTCCGGTGCATGATTCTGAACACTGTGAAGTGTCCGAGGCGGACATGGTCTTTGGGGAACTGCCTGATGAAGCGCAAAAACCAAACCCATTTGCCGTATTAGCCAGCTTAAAGCGTAAGTAATTGAGGAGTAAGGTCCATGGCCGTACAACAAAATAAACCAACCCGTTCCAAACGTGGCATGCGTCGTTCCCATGACGCGCTGACCGCAGTTACCAGCCTGTCTGTAGACAAGACTTCTGGTGAGAAACACCTGCGTCACCACATCACCGCTGACGGTTTCTACCGCGGCCGCAAGGTTATCACTAAGTAATCACGCGTCAGCGTGATTAGGCTTAGTGAGGAACTTCCCCGTGCAAACGGGGAGTTTACCGAACCAGGCTGCGACGATACCTTGACACGTCTAACCCTGGCGTTAGATGTCATGGGGGGAGATTTTGGCCCTACCGTGACAGTGCCTGCAGCATTGCAGGCACTGAATTCTAATTCGCAACTCACACTTCTTTTAGTCGGTAATCCCGACACAATCACGCCATTACTTGCAAAAGCTGACTTTGAACAACGTTCGCGTCTGCAGATTATTCCTGCGCAGTCAGTTATTGCCAGTGATGCCCGGCCATCGCAGGCTATTCGTAATAGCCGCGGCAGCTCTATGCGAATGGCGCTGGAGCTGGTGAAAGAAGGGCGAGCACAGGCTTGCGTCAGCGCGGGAAATACTGGCGCGCTGATGGGGCTGTCGAAATTATTGCTCAAGCCGATTGAGGGCATTGAGCGTCCGGCGCTGGTGACGGTGTTACCGCATCAGCAGAAGGGCAAAACGGTGGTGCTGGATCTGGGCGCTAACGTGGATTGTGATAGTACAATGCTGGCTCAGTTTGCCGTTATGGGGTCGGTGCTGGCAGAAGACGTGCTCGGGATTAACAATCCCCGCGTTGCGTTATTGAATATTGGTGAAGAAGAGACCAAAGGTCTGGACAGTATCCGCGACGCTGCGGAAATACTCAAACAGGTCCCCTCCATCAACTATATTGGTTATCTCGAAGCCAATGAGTTGCTGACGGGCAAAACGGATGTATTAGTGTGTGATGGCTTCACCGGAAACGTGACGTTGAAGACCATGGAAGGGGTCGTACGAATGTTCCTTTCTCTGCTGAAATCGCAGGGAGACGGTAAAAAAAGGTCCTGGTGGCTGATTATATTAAAGCGTTGGTTACAAAAAAGCCTGACGCGGCGATTCAGTCACCTCAACCCCGACCAGTATAATGGCGCCTGTCTGTTAGGATTGCGCGGCATCGTGATTAAGAGTCATGGCGCCGCCAATCAGCGAGCATTTACCGTCGCGATTGAACAGGCAGTGCAGGCGGTGCAGCGTCAAGTCCCTCAGAGGATTGCCGCTCGCCTGGGATCTGTATTAGCTAAAAGTGACTGAGCGTACATGTATACGAAGATTTTAGGTACCGGCAGCTACCTGCCAAAACAAGTGCGTACCAACGCCGATCTTGAAAAAATGGTAGATACGTCTGACGAGTGGATTGTCACGCGCACAGGTATCCGTGAACGTCGTATCGCCGCGCCAGACGAAACTGTGTCCACCATGGGCTACGAAGCCGCTCAGCGAGCGCTTGAGATGGCTGGCATTGATAAAGAACAGATCGGGCTTATTGTGGTGGCGACCACCTCTGCCACGCATGCCTTCCCAAGCGCAGCGTGCCAGGTGCAGAACATGCTCGGCATCAAAGGCTGCCCGGCATTTGATGTTGCAGCAGCATGCGCGGGTTTCACCTATGCACTGAGCATCGCCGATCAGTATGTAAAATCGGGCGCCGTAAAATATGCGCTGGTGATCGGCGCTGACGTGCTGGCGCGTACCTGCGATCCAACCGATCGCGGCACGATCATTATTTTTGGCGATGGCGCGGGCGCGGTGCTGCTGGGGCAGTCCGAAGAGCCGGGCATCATCTCCACGCACCTGCATGCCGATGGCCGCTACGGCGAGCTGTTAACGCTGCCTAACGCCGATCGCGTTAATCCGGACAGTTCAATTTACCTGACAATGGCAGGTAACGAAGTGTTTAAAGTGGCCGTGACTGAACTGGCTCACATCGTTGATGAGACGCTGGAAGCGAACAATCTGGACCGCGCCGCACTCGACTGGCTGGTACCGCATCAGGCAAACCTGCGTATTATCAGCGCGACGGCGAAGAAGTTGGGCATGTCTATGGATAACGTTGTGGTGACGCTCGATCGCCACGGCAACACCTCTGCGGCATCGGTACCGTGCGCATTTGACGAAGCGGTACGCGATGGACGAATTAAACGGGGCCAACTGGTCTTGCTTGAAGCCTTTGGTGGCGGGTTCACCTGGGGTTCCGCGCTGGTTCGTTTCTAGGATAAGGATTAAAAAATGACGCAATTTGCTTTTGTGTTCCCGGGACAGGGCTCGCAAACTGTTGGGATGTTGTCTGAAATGGCAGCAAACTATCCGGTTATTGAAGAGACTTTCCGTGAAGCTTCTGACGCGCTGGGTTATGATCTGTGGGCGCTGACCCAACAGGGCCCCGCTGAAGAACTGAACAAAACCTGGCAGACTCAACCGGCACTGCTGGCGGCATCCGTCGCATTGTGGCGCGTATGGCAGCAGCAGGACGGCAAAGCGCCGACGCTGATGGCGGGTCATAGCCTCGGTGAATACTCTGCGCTGGTCTGCGCTGGCGTGATTGCCTTCGCTGACGCGGTACGCCTGGTTGAATTGCGTGGTAAATTCATGCAGGAAGCGGTGCCAGAAGGCACGGGCGGCATGTCTGCCATCATTGGTCTGGATGATGATTCTATCGCTAAAGCCTGTGAAGAATCTGCTGAAGGTCAGGTCGTTTCTCCGGTAAACTTTAACTCGCCAGGCCAGGTGGTAATCGCGGGTCATAAAGAAGCGGTTGAGCGTGCAGGCGCTGCCTGTAAAGCTGCGGGCGCAAAACGTGCACTGCCCCTGCCGGTGAGCGTGCCGTCTCACTGCGCGCTGATGAAGCCCGCAGCCGATAAGCTCGCGGTTGAGCTGGAAAAAATGACCTTTAACGCACCGACGATTTCCGTTGTGAATAACGTCGATGTGAAGTGCGAAACCGCGCCGGAGGCTATCCGTAACGCGCTGGTTCGCCAGCTCTACAGCCCGGTTCAGTGGACTAAAACTGTTGAATTTATGGCGTCTCAGGGCGTGGAACATCTGTATGAAGTCGGTCCAGGTAAAGTACTTACCGGTCTGACAAAACGTATTGTAGATACCCTGACTGCCTCGGCGATTAACGAGCCGGAAGCCATGAAAGCGGCACTCTCGCAATAAAAGAGGAATACCATGAGTTTTGAAGGAAAAATTGCCCTGGTGACCGGCGCAAGCCGCGGTATTGGGCGCGCTATTGCTGAAACACTGGTTGCGCGCGGCGCAACGGTGATCGGGACTGCGACCAGCGAGAATGGCGCACAGGCCATCAGCGACTATCTGGGTGCGAACGGTAAAGGTCTGGTACTGAATGTGACTGAACCAGCATCTATCGAATCTGTTCTGGAAAATATTCGCGCAGAGTTTGGCGAAGTGGATATTCTGGTCAATAATGCCGGGATCACTCGCGACAACCTGCTGATGCGAATGAAAGACGACGAGTGGAACGATATTATCGAAACCAACCTGTCATCTGTATTCCGTCTGTCAAAAGCGGTAATGCGCGCTATGATGAAAAAGCGTCATGGTCGTATTATCACTGTAGGTTCTGTGGTTGGTACCATGGGAAATGCTGGTCAGGCTAACTACGCTGCGGCGAAAGCAGGTCTGATCGGTTTCAGTAAGTCGCTGGCGCGTGAAGTCGCGTCCCGCGGAATTACTGTAAACGTTGTTGCTCCGGGCTTTATTGAAACGGACATGACGCGTGCGCTAACTGATGAGCAGCGTGCGGGTACGCTGGCGGCAGTTCCAGCGGGTCGTCTTGGCGACCCTAAAGAAATCGCCAGCGCGGTTGCATTTTTAGCCTCTGACGAAGCGGGTTACATCACTGGTGAAACCCTCCACGTCAACGGCGGGATGTACATGGTTTAATCACGATCGAAAATATTTGCGTTATTTGGGCAAATGGCCTCAAAATAACGTAAAATCGTGGTAAGACCTGCCGGGATTTAGTTGCAAATTTTTCAACATTTTATACACTACGAAAACCATCGCGAAAGCGAGTTTTGATAGGAAATTTAAGAGTATGAGCACTATCGAAGAACGCGTTAAGAAAATTATCGGCGAACAGCTGGGCGTTAAGCAGGAAGAAGTTGTGAACTCCGCTTCCTTTGTTGAAGACCTGGGCGCAGATTCTCTTGACACCGTTGAGCTGGTAATGGCTCTGGAAGAAGAGTTTGATACTGAGATTCCGGACGAAGAAGCTGAGAAAATCACCACCGTTCAGGCTGCCATTGATTACATCAACGGTCACCAGGCGTAAGTGAACATCTCCAGGCGGTCATTCGACCGCCTGAGTTTTATCTTTTGTTGTCCCACGAATCTCTTTTTTTATCCCTCCCTGGAGGACAAGCGTGTCTAAGCGTCGTGTAGTTGTGACCGGACTTGGCATGTTGTCTCCTGTCGGCAATACCGTAGAGTCCACCTGGAAAGCTCTCCTTGCCGGTCAGAGCGGCATCAGCCTAATCGACCATTTCGATACTAGCGCCTATGCAACGAAATTTGCTGGCTTAGTAAAGGATTTTAACTGTGAAGAGATCATCTCGCGCAAAGAACAGCGCAAGATGGATGCCTTCATTCAATATGGAATTGTCGCTGGCGTTCAGGCCATGCAGGATTCTGGCCTTGAGATTACGGAAGAGAACGCGACCCGTATCGGCGCCGCTATCGGCTCCGGGATTGGCGGTCTTGGTCTGATTGAAGAAAACCATACATCTCTGATGAATGGCGGCCCGCGTAAAATCAGCCCGTTCTTCGTTCCGTCTACGATTGTCAACATGGTGGCAGGTCACCTGACCATTATGTTCGGCCTGCGTGGCCCAAGCATCTCAATCGCGACAGCCTGTACGTCTGGCGTGCATAACATCGGCCAGGCCGCGCGTATCATTGCGTACGGCGATGCAGATGCTATGGTTGCGGGCGGCGCTGAAAAAGCCAGTACCCCACTGGGCGTCGGTGGTTTCGGTGCAGCGCGTGCGCTCTCTACCCGAAACGATAATCCTCAGGCGGCGAGCCGTCCGTGGGATAAAGACCGTGATGGTTTCGTGCTGGGTGACGGTGCAGGCATGATCGTACTGGAAGAGTACGAACACGCGAAAAAACGTGGCGCGAAAATTTATGCTGAAGTTGTTGGCTTTGGCATGAGCAGCGATGCTTATCACATGACGTCTCCTCCAGAGAATGGCGCAGGTGCTGCGCTGGCGATGGAAAACGCCATCCGTGATGCGGGCATTACGCCGGCACAGATTGGCTACGTTAACGCGCACGGGACGTCTACCCCTGCGGGCGATAAAGCAGAAGCGCAGGCTGTTAAGTCTATCTTCGGCGAATCTGCCAGCCGTGTGCTGGTGAGCTCCACGAAATCCATGACCGGTCACCTGCTGGGCGCTGCGGGGGCAGTAGAGTCAATCTACTCTATTCTCGCGCTGCGCGATCAGGCTGTACCACCAACCATCAACCTGGATAACCCGGATGAAGGTTGCGATCTGGACTTCGTTCCTCACGAAGCGCGCCAGGTTAGCGGTATGGAGTATACCCTGTGTAACTCCTTCGGCTTCGGTGGGACTAACGGTTCTCTGATCTTCAAAAAGGTCTGAGTCTGGTTAGTCGCTGACGATAAAAAAGGTCCGCTTGCCGGGCCTTTTTTATTAGGCGAAATCCCCTTGTCCGGCTGTTCACATCCTGCCAGACTGAGCCTCCACGCATAAGGAGCCACTATGTTTTTGATTAATGGCCTTGAGCAAGACACGCTGCCGGCAAGCGACAGGGCGACCCAGTTTGGCGATGGCTGTTTCACGACTGCGCGTATTCTCGACGGTGACGTGTGCCTGCTCGGGGCCCATATCCTTCGTTTACAAAAAGCCTGCGAAACATTACTGATCCCCTTCTCGCAGTGGGACATTCTTGAAAGTGAGATGCGTCGGCTGGCGTCAGAAAAAGCAAGCGGCGTCCTGAAAGTCATTATCAGCCGCGGGAGCGGTGGCAGGGGCTATAGCGGTTCTGCCTGTCTGCATCCTACGCGGATCCTTTCCGTTTCAGATTATCCTTCCCATTATGCGCACTGGCGTGAAGAGGGCGTAGCCCTGGCGCTAAGTCCGGTACGTCTGGGAAGAAACCCGATGCTCGCTGGCATAAAACATCTCAACCGCCTTGAACAGGTGCTAATTCGTACTCATCTTGAGCAGACGGAGGCCGGGGAGGCGCTGGTTCTTGACAGCGAAGGGTACATTACGGAATGCTGTGCGGCTAATTTACTCTGGCGGAAGGGTAGTGACGTGTTCACGCCTTCGCTGGAGCAGGCCGGCGTCAACGGCATTATGCGGCAGTTTTGTATGCACCAGCTGGCACGCGCAGGCTTTCGTGTTGTCGAAGTCAACGCTAAGGAAGAGGCGCTGTTGGCTGCCGATGAAGTTGTTATCTGCAATGCGCTGATGCCCGTTGTCCCCGTTCGCGCTTATGGCCGCAAATGCTGGTCATCCCGCGAGCTGTTCCAGTTTCTGGCCCCGTTATGTGAGCAAACCAGGTAGTCATGAAGAAAATGTTACGCTTTGTCCTCCTTCTGATCGTTGCGTTAGGTATCGCTGGCGGAGCAGGAGTGTGGAAAGTCCGTCAGCTGGCGGAGAGTCAGATCCTGATAAAAGACGAGACGATTTTTACCCTGAAAGCGGGGACCGGGCGGCAGGCGCTTGGTCAGCAGCTGTATGACGACAAAATTATCAATCGCCCACGCGTATTCCAGTGGCTGCTGCGTATTGAACCGGACCTGTCCCATTTCAAGGCCGGTACCTATCGCTTTACCCCTGGCATGACCGTGCGCGAGATGCTGCAACTGCTGGAAAGTGGTAAAGAAGCCCAGTTCCCGCTGCGTTTCGTGGAAGGTATGCGTCTGAGCGATTACCTCAGGCAGCTGCGTGACGCGCCGTACATCAAGCATACGCTGAAAGATGACCGCTACCAGACCGTGGCAGACGCCTTAAAATTCGAACATCCCGAGTGGGTGGAAGGCTGGTTCTGGCCCGATACGTGGATGTATACGGCAGGCACGACGGATGTGGCCATTCTGAAGCGCGCGCACAACAAAATGGTCGCGGCGGTAGACGCTGCCTGGGAAGGGCGAGCAGAAGGCCTGCCTTATAAAGATCAAAACCAGTTCATGACGATGGCCTCGATCATCGAGAAAGAGACGGCCGTTGCTGCCGAACGTGACCAGGTTGCCTCGGTGTTTATTAACCGTCTGCGCATCGGCATGCGTTTGCAAACCGATCCTACCGTCATCTACGGCATGGGCGAAAACTACAACGGCAGGATTTCCAGAAAAGATCTGGAGACGCCAACGGCGTATAATACCTACGTGATTAGCGGCCTGCCGCCTGGACCGATTGCGACGCCGAGTGAAGCATCGTTGAAGGCCGCCGCGCACCCGGCCAAAACGCCGTATCTCTATTTTGTGGCTGACGGAAAAGGGGGGCACACGTTCAATACCAACCTGGCCAGCCACAATCGCTCCGTTCAGGACTATCTGAAGGCACTTAAGGAAAAAAATGCGCAGTAAATACATTGTCATTGAGGGACTCGAAGGGGCGGGCAAAACAACTGCCCGTAACGTGGTGGTGGATACGCTTACGTCGCTTGGCGTTGCCGACATGGTCTTCACCCGCGAGCCGGGCGGTACGCAGCTGGCGGAAAAACTGCGCAGCCTGGTTCTGGATATCAAATCCGTTGGCGATGAAGTTATTACCGACAAAGCGGAAGTGCTGATGTTCTATGCGGCGCGCGTTCAGCTGGTGGAGACGGTGATCAAACCCGCTCTGGCAGAAGGGAAATGGGTGATTGGCGATCGCCACGATCTCTCAACCCAGGCATATCAGGGCGGTGGCCGGGGTATCGACCAGACCATGCTGGCTACGCTTCGCGACGCGGTTCTGGGCGATTTCCGTCCTGACCTGACGCTGTATCTGGACGTGACCCCTGAGGTGGGCCTGAAGCGCGCCCGTGCCCGCGGCGAACTGGACCGCATTGAACAGGAATCTTTTGATTTCTTTAACCGCACCCGTGCGCGTTATCTGGAGCTGGCCGGGCAGGACAAGACCATTCGTACCATCGATGCGACGCAATCCCTTGAAGACGTTACGCGTGATATTCAGCAGACAGTTACGCAGTGGCTACAGGAGCAGCAGGCATGAAATGGTATCCATGGTTGCGCCCACACTTTGAACAGCTGATCGGCAGCTATCAGGTTGGTCGGGGGCATCATGCGTTACTGATCCAGGCGCTTCCGGGAATGGGTGATGATGCGTTGATTTACGCCATCACCCGCTTTCTGATGTGCCAACAGCCGGAAGGACATAAAAGCTGCGGTAAGTGCCGGGGTTGCCAGCTCATGCAGGCGGGCACGCATCCTGACTATTACACCCTCGAACCCGAGAAAGGCAAAAATACGCTCGGTATCGACGCGGTGCGTGAGGTCAGTGAGAAACTGTACGAATATGCGCGTCTGGGCGGGGCGAAAGTGGTGTGGCTGAAAGACGCCGCGCTGCTCACGGAAGCCGCAGCCAACGCCCTGTTAAAAACCCTGGAAGAGCCGCCAGAGAACACCTGGTTTTTCCTCTCCTGCCGCGAGCCGGAACGCTTGCTGGCGACGCTGCGCAGTCGCTGCCGTCTTCACCACCTCGCTGTCCCTCAGGAATACTGGTCGCTCGCCTGGCTTGAGCGAGAAGTGACGGTGTCACAAGACGCGGCGCGCTCGGCGTTGCGCCTGTGCAGCGGTGCGCCTGCGGCTGCGCTGGCCTTATTGCAGCCGGAGGTGTGGTCCCAGCGTGAAACGCTGTGTCGTGCGGTTGAATCAGCCCTCGACAGCCATGACTGGCTGAGCATGCTGCCAGCGCTGAACAGCGATCAGGCTCCGGAACGGCTGCACTGGCTGGCCGCACTGCTGCTGGATGCGCTCAAAATTCAGCAGGGGGCTACGCTTCTGACTAACCCTGACGTGTGGGCGTTGGTCACCACACTGGCGAATCGCCTGTCAGGGCAGTCGCTGCACGCTATCCTTCATGATATCTGCCAGAGTCGTGAACAACTTTTGACGGTAACCGGTCTCAATCGCGAGCTTTTACTGACCGACCAGTTACTGCGTATCGAACACTACCTGCAACCGGGTGTCATACCGCCGGTTTCCCACCTCTGAGAGAGACATTATGTTTTTAGTCGACTCACACTGCCATCTCGATGGCCTGGATTATCAATCCCTGCATAAAAATGTGGACGACGTGCTGGCGAAAGCCGCCGCGCGCGATGTGAAATTTTGCCTGGCCGTGGCGACCACGCTGCCGGGTTACCGCTCCATGCGTGAACTGGTAGGCGAGCGCGATAATGTCGTCTTCTCCTGCGGCGTGCATCCGCTGAATCAGGATGAAGCTTACGACGTTGAGGATTTACGCCGTCTTGCCGCAGAAGAGGGCGTAGTGGCGATGGGCGAGACCGGTCTGGACTATTTCTACACCCCCGAAACAAAACCTCGCCAGCAGGAATCCTTCCGCAACCACATCCGTATTGGCCGTGAGCTGAATAAGCCGGTTATCGTTCATACCCGCGATGCGCGCGCCGACACGCTGGCGATCCTGCGGGAAGAAAAGGTGACGGATTGCGGTGGCGTACTACACTGTTTCACAGAAGACAGAGAAACGGCGGGTAAGCTGCTTGATTTAGGCTTTTATATTTCATTCTCGGGGATTGTCACGTTCCGCAATGCTGAGCAACTGCGTGATGCGGCGCGCTATGTTCCGCTGGATCGTATTCTGGTGGAAACCGATTCCCCGTACCTGGCGCCGGTGCCTCATCGCGGCAAAGAGAATCAGCCAGCGATGACCCGGGATGTCGCTGAGTATATGGCCGTTCTGAAAGGTGTCAGTATCGAAGAACTGGCTCGCGTGACAACGAAAAACTTCGCCAGCCTGTTCCATATCGACCCCGCCCGCCTGCAATCTGTCTGATACACCTGTTATTTTTAGGCTCGTAATTAATAAGTAAAACGAGTAAAGTTCACCGCCTCATTTGGGGCGGTGATGGCGTTTTTAGACACATCCAGACATGCTTTATGTAAATATCTGCAAGTTTTTTGGCCGTCTTGAACTGAAACGTGATAGCCGTCAAACAAACTCAGAGGGAATTATTTTACTCTGTGTAATAAATAAAGGGCGCTTAGATGTCCTGTCCACGGCGCGGTACTCCCCCCGGGCCAATGCGTGAAAACGTAAAAAAAGCACAAATACTCAGGAGCACTCTCAATTATGTTTAAGAATGCATTTGCTAACCTGCAAAAGGTCGGTAAATCGCTGATGCTGCCAGTATCCGTACTGCCTATCGCAGGTATCCTGCTGGGTGTCGGTTCTGCAAACTTCAGCTGGCTGCCAGCCGTAGTTTCCCACGTGATGGCCGAAGCAGGCGGTTCTGTTTTTGCTAACATGCCGCTGATCTTCGCTATCGGTGTTGCTCTGGGCTTCACCAATAACGACGGTGTATCCGCTCTGGCGTCCGTTGTTGCTTACGGCATCATGGTGAAAACCATGGCTGTGGTTGCGCCGCTGGTCCTGCATTTACCTGCTGAAGAGATTGCCGCTAAGCACCTGGCAGACACCGGTGTTCTCGGTGGTATCATCTCCGGTGCGATTGCAGCGTACATGTTTAACCGCTTCTATCGCATCAAGCTGCCTGAGTATCTGGGCTTCTTCGCGGGTAAACGTTTTGTGCCGATCATTTCTGGTCTGGCCGCGATTTTCACCGGTGTTGTCCTGTCCTTCATCTGGCCACCAATCGGTACGGCAATCCAGACCTTCTCTCAGTGGGCGGCTTACCAGAACCCGGTTGTGGCGTTCGGTATCTACGGCTTCATTGAGCGCTGCCTGGTACCATTTGGTCTGCATCACATCTGGAACGTTCCATTCCAGATGCAGATTGGTGAATACACCAACGCAGCAGGCCAGGTGTTCCACGGCGACATCCCACGCTACATGGCGGGTGACCCAACGGCAGGTAAACTGTCTGGTGGCTTCCTGTTCAAAATGTACGGTCTGCCAGCTGCCGCAATTGCGATTTGGCACTCTGCTAAACCAGAGAACCGTGCAAAAGTGGGCGGTATTATGATCTCCGCAGCGCTGACCTCGTTCCTGACCGGTATCACCGAGCCGATCGAGTTCTCCTTCATGTTCGTTGCGCCGATCCTGTACATCATCCACGCGGTACTGGCAGGTCTGGCATTCCCAATCTGTATCCTGCTGGGTATGCGTGACGGTACGTCCTTCTCTCACGGTCTGATCGACTTCATCGTTCTGTCCGGTAACAGCAGCAAGCTGTGGCTGTTCCCAATCGTGGGTGCAGGCTACGCAGTGGTGTACTACACCGTCTTCCGCGTGCTGATCAAAGCACTGGACCTGAAAACGCCGGGTCGTGAAGATGCAACGGAAGACAGCAAAGCCGGTGCGACCAGCGAAATGGCGCCTGCTCTGGTAGCTGCTTTCGGCGGTAAAGAGAACATCACTAACCTGGACGCGTGTATCACTCGTCTGCGTGTGAGCGTTGCCGACGTTGCGAAAGTAGACCAGCCGGGTCTGAAAAAACTGGGCGCAGCGGGCGTCGTTGTTGCAGGTTCTGGTGTTCAGGCAATCTTCGGTACTAAATCCGATAACCTGAAAACTGAAATGGATGAGTACATCCGCAACAACTAAGCTGTGACCTGGGGAGACTAAGGCAGCCGAATGGCTGCCTTTTTTATTATTGCGGCTTGTGGTGCCGGGTGGCGGCTGCGCCTTACCTGGCCTACGTGATGGGTAGGCCCGGTAAGCGCAGCGCCACCGGGCTTCTGTCACTCAGAAATCGTAGCTCGCGCTCACCGAGACGTTCAGCGGCGCGCCATACACCGCATACGATCCGACGTAGTCGTAATACTCTTTGTCGAACAGGTTGTTGACGTTAGCCTGTACCGCAAAATCTTTGGTGACCTGATAACGGCTGAACAGGTTCACCAGCCCATAGCTGCCTTGCTCCGCGCGGGAACGTCCTGCCGGGCCGCCTTCCACGTCCGTCCACACTTTGTTCTGCCAGTTTACGCCACCGCCCACGGTCAGTTCCGGCAGCATTGGCAACTGATAGCGGGTGAAGAGCTTCATGGTTGTGCGCGGCTGATCGGAGCTGACGGCGTTGCCATTCTTATCTTCTGCGATGTAACGCGTCGCGCCGAAGGTCAGCTGCCAGTTATCGGTCAGGGCACCGTTGAGCTCGAACTCGACCCCTTTGCTGACCACCCCGTCCAGCGATTCATAGATCGACTCACCGCTCGGCATGTAGGTATAGGTATTGCTGGCGACGTTATCCTGCTCAATGCGGAAAATCCCCAGTGAGGTGGTGAGGCGGGTATTAAACCAGTCTGCCTTCACCCCGGCTTCGTAGCTTTTGCCCGTGGTAGGGTCGAGATAACGTCCGTTGGCATCGCGCTTATCCTGCGGCTGGAAGATAGAGGTATAGCTGACGTAGGTCGACCAGTCCTCACTGATGTCATACACCAGGCCAGCGTACGGCGTGACATCATCTTTGGTGCTTTCCAGACGGGTATTCGGCGATCCTGCCGGGTTATAACGAATATTGTATTGGGTGTAGCGCGCGCCCAGGATCAGGTGCAGCGGATCGGCCAGCGAGAAACGAGCCGACGAATAGGCTGAAGACTGGCGAATATCATCCTTGCTGTAGAGTTTCCACGGCGTCCACTGCGGATCGGCGATGTTCCCGTTCCAGTTCTTAAAGTTGCCGACATCCACCATGCCGTATACCGCATCCGGCATGGAGTTGTCGTAATGGTTACGCTGACGGCTGAAGCTGCCGCCGAACATCATTTCGTGCTGACGGCCAAAGAGATCGAAGCCGCCGCGCAGGAAGGCGTCAACCGCATCCTGTTTACGTTCCCCACGGTTCCAGCCGCCGTAACCTACCAGGCCCGCACCGGTCTCTTTATCCGGATAGCCGGACATATACATCAGTTTGGAGTCGAAGTTGGTTTCAGCGTGCATACCGTTGATATGCGCTTCCCAGCCATTATCGAAACGCTGAGTCAGGTTAGCGAAGATGCGGGTGCTGTCTTTATCTGAATAGGCCCAGTCAGGCGCGACGGTCTGGCTGCGATTGTAGTGGGTCTTACTTCCGTCGCTGTACCAGGTCGGCAGTCCGCCCCAGGTTGGGTCGGCGGTATGGCTTTCCTGATACTCATACCCTACCGAGAGAGTCGTGCTGTCGGTGACATCCGCGTCCATCACGCCGTAGAGGAATTTCTTCCGGTAGTGGTAGTTATCCACGAAGCTGTCGTTGTCCTGATAACCGGTGATCAGACGACCCCGTACCTTACCTGACTCTACCAGCGGCGCCTGGAGATCCAGCACGTAGCGCTGCTTGTCCCAGCTGCCGTAGCTGGCGGAGACGTTACCTTTAAATTCCGGGCTGTCCGCGTGCTTACGCACCATATTAACGTACGCCGCCGGGTTCCCCGTGCCGGACATCAGGCCGGTGGCGCCGCGAACCACTTCAATGCGGTCATAAATCGCGGTATCGGCGGCGGTATCACCAAAGTTCCACACTTCACTGATGGAGGTTGGCAAGTCGTCATAGGCGTAGTTGCTGACGAAAAAGCCGCGTGAGTAAAACACGGTACGGTCGCTGTCCTGCACCTGGGCCGTAATGCCCGTGGTGTTCGTCAGCACCTGTCCGATGGATTGCAGATTCTGGTCAGCCATACGTTGCTGGCTGATAACGCTGACGGACTGTGGGATGTCGCGGGGAACCAACAACAGTTTGGTGCCGGTGGTGGTGGTTTTTACGCTGTAATCCTGATCCTGGCTGGCAGAAAGATCCTGTGTGTTGTCAAAACCCCCGTCAACGACAACGGTATCTTCGGTGGTTGAAGCAGCGAAAGCGGCGGTTGGCGTCAATGCCATAGCAATGCAGGCGGCCAGCAACGAAGGTGTTGCGGCAGGCTGACGTTGCCCATCCCTGGTGTGATTAATGAAAGACATCATCAAACCCTTAGTGAATGGTGAAGGTATTTCGCGACAGTCCCGCTAGCACGGGCTGACGTCGTTTTCTATGTTAAAAATGCGCATGAAAATGCAAATGCGAAATATACGCATTGTGATTAACGCTGTAAACAGATGTTTCGGGATGAACTGAAATAAGGTTTCAGAAAAGAAATGTCCTAAAGCGATGCCTCTTCAGCCAGATGGGGGACAATCAGGAAAGAAATCACGGGAGAAGGTTGAAAGGACAGGAGAAACTCGCTCATACTCTTGTCTTGTGTCACGCAGTAAATCAGACAATGTGTGTTAACAACGGACGCACGACGCCAGATTAAACTTAAAAGGAAAAGGTCATGGCTGAAGAAACGATTTTCAGTAAAATTATCCGCCGCGAAATTCCGTCGGATATTGTCTATCAAGATGAACTGGTCACGGCTTTCCGCGACATTTCTCCCCAGGCGCCGACGCACATCCTTATTATTCCCAATATTCTGATCCCGACCGTTAATGACGTTAAAACCGAGCATGAAGTGGCGCTGGGCCGTATGCTGACGGTGGCCGCGAAAATCGCTGAGCAGGAAGGGATTGCTGAAGACGGATACCGTTTGATCATGAACTGTAATCGCCATGGCGGCCAGGAAGTCTATCATATTCATATGCATCTGCTGGGTGGACGTCCACTGGGACCGATGCTGGCACATAAAGGTCTTTAATATGTTAACTGGGCGTATTGCAGCGCTGATCGTGACGCTGGTAATGGTTGGGTGCAGCGCGCGTCCAGCCATCCCGGTCAGTGAAGAACAGACGCTGGTGATGGAGTCCTCAGTGCTTGCTGCGGGCATCACGGCGGAGAAGCCTTCGCTGACCATAAGCGAAATCCAGTCTTCAGCCTCTTCTACGCTCTATAACGAAAGGCAAGAGCCAGTGACGGTGCATTATCGCTTCTACTGGTATGACGTGAGAGGTCTTGAGATGCACCCGCTTGAGGCGCCGCGCAGCGTGACCATCCCGGCAAGATCGTCGGTCACGCTCTACGGCAGCGCCAGCTATCTGGGTGCACATAAGGTGAGACTTTATCTTTATTTGTAAGGAGTGAACCTTGATTAAAACAATGAGCCGTTATGCGCTCCTGAGTGCCTTTGCACTCTTTCTGGCGGGTTGTGTGACGCGAACGGAAGAACCTGCACCGGTGGATCAGGCGAAGCCGGGAACGGAACAGCCAACAACGCCAGCGCAGCCTGTTCCAACCGTGCCGTCTGTACCGACCATTCCGGCGCAGCCTGGCCCGATCGAACATCCGGACGACACCGCACAGCCTGCGCCGCGAGTACGCCACTATGACTGGAATGGCGCAATGCAGCCGATGGTGGGCAAAATGTTGCAGGCACAGGGTGTTACGCCCGGCAGCGTGCTGCTGGTGGACAGCGTGAACAACCGTACAAACGGTTCCCTGAATGCGGGAGAAGCGACGGAAACCCTGCGCAACGCGCTGGCAAACAACGGTAAATTTACGCTGGTCTCTGCTCAGCAGCTCGCGGTCGCAAAGCAGCAGCTTGGTCTGTCGCCTCAGGACAGCCTGGGTTCGCGCAGTAAAGCGATTGGTATTGCCCGCAACGTTGGCGCGCAGTATGTCCTTTATTCTAACGCGACAGGCAACGTGAACACGCCGTCGTTGCAGATGCAGTTAATGCTGGTTCAGACCGGCGAAATTATCTGGTCAGGTAAAGGTGCCGTTACGCAACAATAAGCGCACGCGTCATGAGGTCCTGACGCGTTATTTCCCTCAATACCATGTTATCGCGCCGCAAGCCCCCGCCGGGCTTGGCGGCGCGAGTTGCATTATTGAGCATGGCGACCATCGGCTGGTTTTACGTCAGCATCACGATGCCGCCGCGCCTGCCTCCCATTTTCGTCGCCAGTTCCGCGCCCTGAAGCGCCTGCCCGCCGACCTTGCGCCACAACCTCATCTCTTTATTAGAGACTGGATGGCGGTGGCGTTTATTGCGGGTGAGATCAAAAGCGAGCTTCCCGATACGCCTGCGCTGGCAGCCATGCTGTATCATCTGCATCGCCAGCCGCGTCTGGGCTGGCGGGTAACGTTACTTCCTTTGCTGGATCACTACTGGCAGCAGGCTGCGCCTGGACGACGCACGCCCTACTGGCTGGCGCAGCTTAAGCGGTTGCGTAAAGCGGGAGAGCCGCAGGCGTTACGTCTGGCGCCGCTGCATATGGATGTCCACGCGGGGAATATCGTTCATACCACGGCAGGCGAGAAACTTATCGACTGGGAATATGCCGGAGACGGTGACGTGGCGCTCGAACTTGCTGCGGTCTGGATGCCTGATGAGGCGTCGCGCGAGCAGCTGATAACCGCCTATGCCCGAAACGCCAACATCAATGCGCTCACCCTTGCGCGGCAGGTCGCGCGCTGGCGTCCGTGGGTGTTGATGCTGATGGCGGGATGGTTTGAAATGCGCCTTCAGCAGACAGGTGACAAACAATTTATTGCGCTGGCAAATGATGCCTGGCGTCAGTTACAAACGAAAGGATAAGAGAGGTTGGTGTGGGTCCAGTAATGTTGGATGTCGAAGGATTTGAGCTGGATGCGGAAGAGCGCGAAATTCTGGCGCATCCGCTGGTAGGGGGGCTGATTCTTTTCACCCGCAATTATCATGATCCGGAGCAGTTGCGTGAGCTGGTTCGCCAGATCCGTGCGGCGTCGCGCAATCACCTGGTGGTGGCCGTAGACCAGGAAGGTGGGCGTGTGCAGCGTTTCCGCGAAGGGTTTACCCGTTTACCCGCCGCGCAATCTTTTGCTGCGCTGCTGGGGATCGAAGAGGGCGGTCAACTGGCGCAGGATGCCGGCTGGCTGATGGCCAGCGAGATGATCGCCATGGATATCGACATCAGCTTCGCCCCGGTGCTGGACGTAGGACACATTAGCGCGGCAATTGGTGAGCGTTCGTATCATGACGATCCGCGTATTGCGCTGGCAATGGCGACGCGCTTTATTGACGGTATGCATGCTGCGGGCATGAAAACCACCGGCAAACATTTCCCGGGCCACGGGGCGGTGACGGCGGATTCCCATAAAGAAACCCCGCGCGATCCGCGCCCGGAAGCAGACATTCGCGCTAAAGATATGTCGGTTTTCCGCTCGCTGATCGCTGATAACAAGCTGGATGCCATCATGCCTGCGCACGTCATCTACAGTGAGGTCGATCCGCGTCCGGCCAGCGGCTCTCCACACTGGCTTAAAACCGTGCTGCGTCAGGAGTTAGGCTTCAATGGCGTAATTTTCTCTGACGATTTATCCATGGAAGGGGCGGCGATTATGGGTAGCTATGCCGAACGTGGGCAGGCTTCGCTGGATGCGGGTTGCGATATGATCCTCGTCTGCAATAATCGTAAAGGGGCGGTGAGCGTGCTGGATAACCTGTCGCCGATCAATGCTGAACGTGTTACACAATTGTATCATAAAGGTTCATTTAGTCGTCAGGAGCTGATGGACTCGGCGCGCTGGAAAACGGTAAACGCCCGGCTTGAAGCCCTGAACGAGCGCTGGCAGGCACATAAAGCAGCCCTTTAATTCATCCCGGAAGGCGTAGCGTGGTGAGACGATGATCATCTATTTACACGGTTTTGACTCAAACAGTCCTGGTAATCATGAGAAAGTGCTGCAATTGCAGTTTATCGATCCGGATGTCCGGCTGATCAGTTACAGCACACGTCATCCGAAGCATGACATGCAGCATCTGCTTAAAGAAGTGGATAAAATGTTGCAGCTCAATATCGACGATCGCCCGCTGATCTGCGGCGTGGGGTTAGGAGGATACTGGGCAGAGCGCATCGGTTTTTTGTGCGATATCCGTCAGGTCATTTTTAATCCTAACCTGTTTCCGAACGAAAACATGGAAGGCAAAATCGATCGCCCGGAGGAGTACGCCGACATCGCCACCAAATGCGTGAGCAATTTCCGTGAAAAGAACCGCGATCGGTGTCTGGTGATCCTCTCCCGCAACGATGAAGCGCTGAACAGCTCCCGCGCCGCCGAGCTTCTGCACCATTACTACGAAATTGTCTGGGACGAAGAGCAGACCCACAAGTTCAAAAACATTTCCCCGCACTTGCAGCGTATTAAAGCCTTTAAAACGCTGGGCTGATCTCCCTGAACCTGATAAAGGCTCGGTACGCGAAAGCGTACCGGGCCTCTTTTTTGTCAGAGTTGTCTACTTTTAAACCATCAAAACTTGATACATATCAATTTTGGTATGACCAATGCGCCTGACGTGCTATTCTCAATGAATCTGAATGGTTTCAGTGCAGTAACCTGTTGTTAATTAAGGGTTATTTATATAACTTTTAATTAACAATTGGTTAATAATTTGAGGGGGTCACGTTGACTACGCCATTGAAAAAGATAGTGATTGTCGGCGGTGGTGCTGGCGGACTGGAGCTGGCGACGCAGCTGGGTAAGAAACTGGGTCGCGGTAAGAAAGCCAAAATCACGCTGGTGGATCGTAACCACAGCCATCTGTGGAAGCCGTTACTGCACGAAGTGGCGACCGGGTCGCTGGATGAGGGCGTGGATGCGCTCAGCTATCTGGCGCATGCGCGTAACCATCACTTCCAGTTCCAGCTGGGTTCGGTGGTGGATATCAATCGTGAAAACAAAACCATCACGCTGGCTGAGCTGCGTGATGATAAAGGCGAGTTGCTGGTTCCTGAGCGCAAGCTGGCCTATGACACGCTGGTGATGGCCCTGGGCAGTACCTCCAATGATTTCAACACCCCAGGCGTAAAAGAGCACTGCATCTTCCTGGATAACCCGCATCAGGCGCGTCGTTTCCATCAGGAGATGCTTAACCTGTTCCTGAAGTACACCAACAACATGGGTGCTAACGGCAAGGTCAACATTGCTATCGTGGGCGGCGGCGCAACGGGCGTTGAATTATCGGCGGAGTTGCACAATGCGGTCAAGCAGCTGCACAGCTACGGCTACAAAGGGCTGACTAACGAAGCGCTGAATGTGACGCTGGTGGAAGCAGGTGAACGCATTCTGCCTGCGCTTCCGCCGCGTATTTCCGGCGCGGCGCACAACGAGCTGACTAAACTGGGCGTGCGCGTGCTGACCCAGACCATGGTGACCAGCGCGGATGAGGGCGGCCTGCA
This sequence comes from Enterobacter cloacae complex sp. GF14B, assembly GCF_004136805.1. NCBI lineage: Bacteria > Pseudomonadati > Pseudomonadota > Gammaproteobacteria > Enterobacterales > Enterobacteriaceae > Enterobacter > Enterobacter cloacae complex sp. GF14B. The sequence continues at coordinate 4,362 of NZ_QFRV01000058.1, read as the reverse complement.
TACCAAAGACGGCGAGTACATCCAGGCCGACCTGATGGTCTGGGCTGCGGGGATCAAAGCGCCTGATTTCATGAAAGATATCGGTGGGCTGGAGACAAACCGCATTAACCAGCTGGTGACAGAGCCGACGCTGCAAACCACGCGCGATCCGGACATCTTCGCCATCGGCGACTGTGCCTCCTGCGCACGTCCGGAAGGCGGATTTGTCCCGCCTCGCGCTCAGGCTGCGCACCAGATGGCAAGCCTCGTGCTGCATAACATCCTGGCGCAGATAAAAGGCAAACCGATGAAAGCCTATGTCTACAAAGACCACGGCTCTCTGGTGTCGCTCTCAAACTTCTCCACCGTGGGCAGCCTGATGGGTAACCTGATGCGCGGCTCCATGATGGTGGAAGGGCGCATCGCCCGCTTCGTGTACATTTCTCTGTACCGTATGCACCAGATTGCGCTGCACGGCTACTTCAAAACCGGCCTGATGATGCTGGTTGGCCGCATCAACCGCGTGATCCGTCCACGCCTGAAGCTGCACTAATTTCTCTCTCCCTCCGGACCCTCCGGAGGGAATTCTTAGCACATCATGCTGTGCATTTCCCTCCTGACGCTTAAGAGTTCTCTTAAACCCACGTTGTCCCGGCCAACAACCCTGATTTTGATCCTTTATCTTATTGGCGAAGCGTTTATTGCGCTGCAAAATTGCTACCAATTGCAACAAAGGAGGAAGTCCCGTGAATAAATCAATGTTGGCGGGTATAGGGATTGGCGTCGCAGCTGCGTTAGGTGTGGCTGCCGTTGCCAGTCTGAACGTACTTGATCGTGGCCCGCAGTATGCGCAGGTGGTTTCCGCTACACCGATCAAAGAGACGGTCAAGACGCCTCGTCAGGAGTGCCGTAATGTTTCTGTCACCCATCGTCGTCCGGTTCAGGATGAAAACCGTATCGCTGGCTCCGTGCTGGGCGCGGTTGCTGGTGGGGTGATTGGTCATCAGTTTGGTGGCGGCCGTGGTAAGGATGTCGCGACGGTGGTTGGTGCGTTGGGTGGCGGTTATGCCGGTAACCAGGTGCAGGGCGCGATGCAGGAAAATGATACCTACACCACAACGCAGCAGCGCTGTAAAACCGTGTATGACAAGTCTGAAAAAATGTTGGGCTACGACGTAACCTACAAAATTGGCGATCAGCAGGGCAAAATCCGCATGGATAAAGATCCTGGTACGCAGATCCCTCTCGACAGCAATGGTCAGCTGATACTGAATAACAAAGTGTAAAAAAGATGTTCTCTGAACTTAGCTCCTCATGCGCTCAGGCTGAGGAGCTTTTTTTTGCGTCAGAGTTTAAGAAGTTCAGGCCACAGGCGCAGCGTTGTGTGCGTAATCCCCTGCAATTTTTCCAGCGTCGCGCCTTCACGGGCGCTGATGGACATCCCCTGTAAAATACAGCTCAGATACTGGGCCAGCTCCTGCGGACGGCAATGCGCCGGGATTTCGCCGCGCAGCTGACGCTGAGCCAGAAACGTGCTGAGCGTCTCCTCCTGCATCGCATGTCGCGATTTGACCGTGTTGGCAATCTCTTTAGACGATGCCGCGAGGGTCGCGGAGGTGTTGATCATAAAACACCCCGCAGGCGTGTCCTTGCTGGTATAGCAGGTCGCGATTGCCGTGAAATAATCCTGTAATGCCTGCTCAACCGTTTTTTCTTCACAGAATAGCTGGGCTTCATGTTTTGCCGCGAAGCGCGAGATGTATCTGTCCAGAACGGCCCGGAATAAGCCTTCTTTGTTGGTGAACTCTGCGTACAGGGTAGGGGCTTTAGCACCCGTAGCTTCCACGAGATCGGAAAGCGACGTGGCTTCATACCCATGCTGCCAGAAGAGCGTCATGGCCTTATCGAGCGCCGCATCCCTGTCGAACACTTTTGGTCGGCCACGGCTTTTCTTTGCGCAACGCGTGACATCGGTTGTCATGTGCCGTTGGTCCTCTGTTGTTTTGTTGAATAGTCATTATAAAAATAAACGTCTGCAACGACCAGCGGTGATTTCTGAAAAATAATTTAATTTTATCTTTTTGAAATATAAGGCAAATGAAATTAATTTAACGACCATTATAAAAATGAGTTGACGTGTGACCTGGATCACATCTATCATTTACCTATCGATCGTTAACTAAATAACTAACGACCACTACATCATCTGCCTAAAGGTATAAAATCATGAAAAACGTTAAAACCCTCATCGCTGCCGCCGTTCTGAGTTCACTCTCTTTCGCAAGCTTCGCTGCTGTTGAAGTGCAATCCACTCCAGCAGACCAGCAGAAAGTCGGTACCATCTCTGCCACTGCCGGGACTAACCTGGGCTCTCTGGAAGATCAGCTGGCGCAAAAAGCTGACGAAATGGGTGCGAAATCATTCCGCATCACCTCTGTGACCGGTCCTAACACCCTGCACGGTACCGCAATTATCTACAAATAAGCGTAACGCAACCCTCCGTTATGCCACTGCAATAAAAAACGCCCTGCTGATGCAGGGCGTTTGTCGTTATTGCTGCTTTACATTGACTGCTGAGCAACCTCATGATGCCGCGTAACATCGGTTGGCATCCCCGAACGTGCTTCCATCGCCCGCTCCATCACTGCGCCATCGGTGTTGGCATTCGTTTTAAAGCTCACCATCGAGGCATTCAGATTAATCGGCAACGTCTGCGGATCGTCATTGATGTTTTTCGATAGCGGCTGGTGGATCTCAACCAGACGGACGCCACCTGGCTCTTCAGATACTTTAATCGGCGTATTAATGATATTCACTTTCGTGCCAGGGGCGATCACGCGGTAGAGCGTTTTGATATCGTCATCGCGCAGGCGAATGCAGCCGGAGCTGACGCGCATCCCGATCCCGAAATCCGCATTCGTTCCGTGCAGAAGATAAACCCCACCATATGCCGCCAGGCGAATTGCATGATGCCCCATCGGATTATCCGGGCCAGCAGGTACCACGGCGGGCAGGTCGATACCTTGAGCTTTATAACGGGCGCGAATGTTTGCCGTCGGGGTCCAGGTAGGATTAGCGCGCTTATCAGAGACGGTGGTGACCATGGTAGGTGTGAGCGTATCGCCCCCCAGTTGACCAATACCGATAGGGTAGACGGTCACTTCGTTCTTGCCCGGCGGGTAGTAATACAGACGTAGCTCGGCGAGGTTAATCACAATGCCCTGACGCGGCGCGTCCGGCAGGATGGTTTGCAGCGGAATCGTCAGTACGCTGCCCGCCCGGGGCACGTACGGATCTACCCCCGGGTTGGCCTGCAACAGCGCCAGGAACCCGACGTTATATTTTTTGGCAATCGCTTCCAGCGAGCCGCCATCGTTTTCAACCACGTGAAAGCGGTTTTCACCTACGACGTTGCTGCCGGCGGGCGGAAGAGGCCAGGTATTGGCGCGAGCAGGGAGCGCGACGGCAACCGTCGCGGCCAGCGCAACCAGAGTTAACCAGCGGGTAAAACGCGAAGAAATCATCATTATGATAATCCATACAAATGATAAGGTTATTGTTTTATAAGGCGTTAATGATAATTATGGCGAATGTATAGTCGGGAAGATCGGGCGAAGTGCAAAGAGTTTGTAAATTGTCCCCCACCAGCCGGGCGCTGGCGGGGGAAACCGTTATGCGATGGCGTTCTCTTCCAACTGACGCATAAAGTTACGCACCCAGTCCATGCGGGTTTTACGTTCCGTCAGATCCTGAGTAAATTTCAGACGCGTAGGGCCATCAAGACGGAAATGCTGCGGCTGTTTTTGCAGGAGGCCAATCAGCCACATCGGATCGACGTGGTTCTTTTCGGCAAACTCAATTACGCCGCCTTTCTCATTGCCTTCAAGTTTGCGAATGCCCAGCTTCTGCGCCTGCTGACGCAGGCGGGCAATATCCAGCAGGTTGCGCGCCGCATCGGGCAATATCCCAAAACGGTCAATCAGTTCGACTTTGATCTCTTCCAGCTCGCCTTCGCTTTTCGCGCTGGCAATGCGTTTGTAGAACGACAGACGGGTATTCACGTCAGGAATAAAATCATCCGGCAGCAGGGAAGGCATGCGCAGTTCCACTTCGGTCTGCTGGCTGGTGAGATCTTCCAGAGACGGTTCACGTCCGGCTTTAAGCGCGTCGACGGCATTTTCCAGCAGCTCCATATACAGCGAGAAACCGATGGTTTCCATGGAGCCGCTCTGGTCTTCACCCAGCAGCTCACCGGCGCCGCGGATCTCCAGGTCGTGGGTCGCCAGCGCAAAGCCAGCGCCCAGATCTTCCAGCGAGGCGATCGCTTCCAGACGCTTTTGCGCGTCGGTGGTCATTGCCTTCGGATGCGGCGTCAGCAGCCAG
>NZ_QFRV01000057.1:0-31637 GCF_004136805.1 Enterobacter cloacae complex sp. GF14B | reverse complement strand
CCGCCACCCTGACCGGCGCGGGCGCGTTGCACAACCGGGCTATCTGGCGCTCGGCACTCGCCTGGCAGGTGACGCTTTTTATGGGCATTAACTCGCTGATTTACTATGTCATTATCGGCTGGTTACCCGCGATTTTGCTTAGCCACGGCTACAGCGAAACGCAGGCTGGCTCCATGCACGGGCTTCTCCAGCTGGCAACCGCTGTTCCCGGTCTCGCCATTCCGCTGATCCTGCACCGTCTTAACGATCAGCGTGGCGTAGCCGGGCTTGTCGCTCTGATGTGCGCTGTCAGTGCGGCCGGGTTCTGGTTCGCGCCGGGGCTGGCCGTCGTCTGGACGCTGGTGTTTGGCTTTGGATCCGGCGCCACCATGATCCTCGGCCTGACGTTTATCGGACTGCGGGCCAGCTCGGCACATCAGGCCGCCGCGCTCTCCGGCATGGCACAGTCGATTGGCTATCTTCTGGCGGCCTGTGGCCCACCGCTGATGGGGAAAATTCACGATACCGCCGGAGACTGGCGCATTCCGCTGCTGGCCTGTGCGCTGGCTGCGGTAGTGATGGCCCTGTGCGGCATGCTGGCCGGGCGTGACCGGGAGATCACACCCCGCTGACATTCAAGGCAGACCTGACGGTCTGCTTTTTTTATCCCTGCGCCGCCCGCAGCATGGCCTGTACCAGCACGACAGGTCGCCCTTGAAGCGCAGCCCGCTCATGCTGGAACAGGGTGATGACAAAGAAAGGATGGGTTATCAGCTCTGCCGCGCGGATCTCGCCCTGCTCGTCCCAGCCCGTTACGCGCATGTCGCCCCGCTCAAGCTGGCTGGCAAACTCAGACGAGACACCGTAATTGCAGTGATACCCCTCCTGAATTTCCGGCTTGCCATACGCTTTGGCAATCAGCGTGTTATTCCGCAGCTCTATCGCGTCGGTTTTTTCTACCAGCGAGCAGGTCAGCGGCGCAATCACCATCCTTCCCTCGGTATCGGTTTCGGCATGGCCTGCATCGTGCCAGCCCAGTACATTACGCGCATACTCAATCAGCGCATGCTGGAACCCGCCGCAGGTGCCGAGAAAGGGGATGCTATTCTCACGCGCGTAACGCGCCGCAATAAACGCCGCCTCGGTGTTTTTATACGGGCTTGCCGGTACCAGCCAGATGGCATCATACCCGACGAGGTCTTCGGGGCTGGTCAGCTCAGGCGTGGCGAGCCAGTCATAATCAGCGGTGAGATCCAGAACCGCAGCGGCGTCGTCAATCGCCAGCGGGATCGCCTGGTGCGCAATAACATCAGGATTGAAATCACCAACCAGCGCAATGCGCAGCGTCGTTTTAACCGGGGAGAGTTCCATGAGAGATTCCTTATGCCGGAGGATTTCAGATAACATAAGGAGCCTCAGACTACCGATCTTTTGCAATTATCACAATACCTTAAATTGGGTGGATAAAAGCCGGGTGCTATAGTGTTCTTGCCGAACGTCGCACGGCAGGAGGAAAACGGATGATTCAATGTAAGCGCGTATATGAACAGGCAACGTCAGACGATGGTTACCGGGTGCTGGTAGACAGACTCTGGCCGCGAGGAATAAAAAAGACCGACCTCGCCTGTGATGAGTGGTGTAAATCGCTAACGCCGTCCAGCGAACTGCGAAAAGCTTTTCACAGTGAAACGATAGATTTCACTGCGTTCAGTGAAGCCTATCGTAAAGAGCTGGCGCAGCATCAGGATGAAGGCAAACGCCTGGCGGCCCTCGCCCGACAGCAGACCGTGACGCTACTCTACGGGGCGAAAAACAGGGAGCAGAATCACGCGCGGGTACTGGCGGACTGGCTACGTAAACTGTGATTAACCGATCGCCAGCTCATCCACGTTGTGTGGCATCTCGTCGGGAGTTAGCGGCATCAAATGTTCCGGGCGAACAAACGCAAAACCGTGCTGGTTATCAAAGGCGTAAACATCACCGGTGACCAGCCACAGCGCACGTGCTGATGTATCAGGTAATTGCGTCATGACGCCGTTAACCGGGTTTACAAAACGCTGGCCCGGCTGACAAAGGCCAAACAGCTCCACGGATTTACCGATATTTCGACGGCCTGCCGCCGTACGCGCACCCACGATCATCGCCATGCTGCCCGGTTTTAACTGAAACATACTTCTTCTCGCAAACGTACTGCCAGAAACTGGCTAAGAATAATCCTAAATAGAAGTGTATCGCAGTTTTATTGCCCTTGTCATCTGGTTGGTTGCGGGTGATCGCGTCGGTAGAGATCCCATTCATCGATCACTTCCCCGCCTGGTAATTTGCACTCGGTACGTACACCCTGCGGGCTTTGAACAGGGATTTGCTCTCCCCCTTTCTCCAGACAGTACACTGACGCCGGGTTTGCCATACCAATAGCGTGCGGCGGTTGAGGCGCATCAGGAGGGGTGGTCTTTGTTGAGCAGGCGGCCAGCGGTACAACCAGCGCCAGGAGAAGATATTTCATTATCATGATCCTTCAGGGTGTAAAAACGTCAGAGTAACGGGTCATCGCCGTTTTCTCCATGATTTCTCCATTAAACCTGCACGATTCCCTCTTATAGTGATACCTGTTCTCACACTGACCAGAGAACATCATTCCGTAATCAAGATGTTTTGCCCCGATCTCAACATCGGGGCTTTTTTTTAGCCTCTCCCTCATCCGCTTTCAGAAGAATCTATAAAATTAATCCTGTTCATGTTTTACTATGACCGGAGTCTAAATTTTCAGCATAACATGCAGATACAGAGGTCTTCTGCATGGGAGTCAACCTGCCTCATGTCAGATATCATTCTTGCCCGTGTTTCAGAAACCCTCTCCACTGAGCAATCTCTCGACAGTCTTGTGCGTCAGCTACTGGAAATGCTGGAAATTGTGACGGATATGGAATCAACCTACCTGACCAAAATCGATATTAACGCGCGTTTGCAGCACATTTTATATGCCCGTAACAGCAAGCAAATGCAAATCCCGGAAGGGTTCAGCGTGCCCTGGGACGAAACGCTCTGTAAGCGCGCCATGGATAGCGACACTTTGTTCAGTAACGAGGTGCCTGACCGCTGGCCGGAGTGTGAAGCGGCAAAAGCACTGGGTATTACAACCTATATGAGCGTGCCGGTTCACCTGGCTGACGGTTCTCTGTACGGCACGCTTTGCGCTGCCAGCACCGCACAGAAACAGTTCAGCGAGCGTGGCGAGCAGGTGATCAGGCTCTTTGCCGGGTTAATTGGTCAGTATATTCAGAAAGAGTCGCTTGTGCTTCAGCTTCGTGAAGCAAATGCGGCGCTCATTACCCACTCTTACACCGACGCCCTTACCGGCCTGCCGAATCGTCGCGCCATTTTTGAAAACCTTACCACCCTGTTCTCACTGGCGCGCCATCTTAGCCGCAACGTCATGATTGCCTTTATTGACCTCGATGATTTCAAGCGAATCAATGACCAGTACGGGCATGAGGCGGGCGATCGCTTCCTCGTACAGGTCGGCAAGCGACTGACTCACGAGCAAACGCAGGATGAGATTATTGGCCGGCTCGGCGGCGATGAATTTCTGGTTGCCAGCCTGAGTCACAGCGATGATGGCGACACCAGTACAGAGATCAACGCAATCAAAACCCGCCTCAATGGTCTTATTGCGGGCGAATACGGGTTAGGCAATGCCACCATTCTTTATCCCGGTGCAAGCCTTGGCGTCGTTATTGTTGATCCTCACAGCACGGATGAAGATAGCGCCCTGCGCACCGCGGACCTCGCGATGTATCAGGATAAAAAAGGAAAAAGCAAAACAGGCTTTGTCGCGTTAGATTAAAACCGTACACTCTACGGCCTTATACAAACTCAAACAGGTGATGGCATGAGAATAGGGATCCTCTTTCCGGTGGTTATTTTTATCACAGCGGTGGTGTTTTTAGGCTGGTTTTTCCTTGGCGGTTACGCCGCGCCGGGGGCATAAATGAGAAAAACGACCATCATCATGCTGATTGTCGCCATCGTGGCCGTCGCCGGTACGCAGTTAGGCTGGTGGTAACGCCCAAAGTAAAAAGGCCGCCGTCAGGCAGCCTTTTTTAACACAGGTCAGATTTAGCTTTTGATTTTTCTGTAGATAAACAGAACAACCAGCGCGCCAATCACCGCGACGACAAAGCTGCCGAAGTTGAAGCCATCAACTCTGCCAAAGCCGAACAGGGTACTGATCCAGCCGCCGACGACTGCACCCACAATCCCCAGAATGATCGTGACGATGAAACCGCCGCCATCTTTGCCCGGCATAATCCACTTCGCCAGGATCCCCGCAATCAGCCCAAAGATAATCCAGGATAAAATTCCCATAGCTTTCCTCTCTGTATGGTTTTTGTCATTAAATCAACGACACAGAAAAGGATAGCACAGGATCTGAGAAAGGAAATTTGTGATAAGAATCACACGGCTCGTTTGAGTAAAATATGAGCAGTAAAAAATGTCGATCCACACTCATCCTGGGGTTGCATCTTCTACTGAGAAAGATTATCTTTCTCATTACTGAATAGTTGAGCAAATAACTCAGGTATTCAGTACGACATTGCTCACATTGCTTCCAGTATTTCTTGCCCACTTTTTAGTGGGCTTTTTTTTTGCCTCAACCCACCAAAATCTGGCGTTTTTTCTGTGGAGGTGAAACGCTATTCTCTGTGGCTTCTGAATAACCAAAAAGCGTTGATAACATGAACGTATCGAGCAAGTTCGTCATCTGCCTTAATCTTGTTTCTGCCAGTACGCTACTGTTACTGCTCTCAACACGGTTTGAGTGGTTCTGAGTTGAAAGGAGCCTGGCAGGGTGGATTTCCTTCCGATTCCGTGCCGGCTCAACTCTCATACTTGTAGCTTTTATGACCTGTGTTAAGATCCCTGCACCTCAGGACGTGGCGGGACAGCAGGAAAATGAAGAAGGCCATTGCCGTTGCTATCATCTCAACCTTTATGGTCGTCCTGTCGCTGTATGCGGTTAACGCCATTATCGCTGAGCAGCAAAAGAACCGGCAGAGGGAGATCTCCCACACGCTCTTAAGCTATTCCGAAGAGTTAACACAAAATATCGCCAGTACGCTTAAAAATACCACCGTGCAGGGATGCGATAGCGCCAGTCTGAACGTCTACCGAAAATTAAAGATGCGTAGTCTCTATTTCGCCGATGTGGGGTTTATTGAAAAGGGGAAAATCACCTGCACCGCGTTTTGGGGCAAGCTGGCAAATCCCATCGCCCTTCCCCCTGAGCTGCATAAAACCCAGAACGGATTCAGTCTGGCGCAGTTTTCGCAGAAAGATTTCTTTATCGGCAATGCGACAATCTATAACCACCTTATTATCTTCACCTCCCGTTCAGCCTACGATAAATTTGCCCCCGTTACCGCCAACTATTCGCTTCGTTCTTCCACTAAAGATTTCGGCCGCACCTTTTTCACCGTTACGCCGCCATCAGAAAACCTTAGCCGCTTACAGTCTCTGTTATTTACGCTGGCTGTGACAGAGTGCAGTACACGCTGGGATTTGTGTGTCACCGTCACACACCACGATGCCGGACTGGCTTCGCTCTCCCACGTAGTGATGGTGCTTCTGTGTCTGTTTTTATACTTTATCTGGGTATCCCTGACGCTGTTTTCTCTTCGACTTTATGAAGACCGACGTTCTCTGGAGCGAACGCTGGTCAAGGCGGTGAAAGCGAATACCATCAGCGTTCATTTTCAGCCCGTTATTCGGGTGGCTGATAAGAAAATCGTCGGGGTTGAAGTGTTATCAAGATGGCAGGATAACAATCACAAAGAGGTTTCTCCTGAGCTGTTTATCTCGTTAATCAAAAAAATTGGCCTGTATAACGTTTATTATCAGAACATGATAAAGAAATCCCTGGCGGAAATTGCCGCGCTGGCCGCTGAACATCAGTTAATGATTTCACTGAACGTTGGCCGGACGGAAATTGAAGACGGCAAATTCCTGTCGGTATTACGTCATGCATGCTCAGAGAACGCGATTCCTTTATCGTTAATCAAAGTTGAGTTATCCGAGAATGGCGTTTCCACCTCGGCCATCCTTGAAGAGTTTTGTGAGGAGCTTAAATCGGCAGGCGTCAAAATTTCAATAGACGATTTTGGCGTGCAAAACTCTAATCTTGCCAGGCTCACAAATCTCAAATATGACGAAATCAAGGTAGATAAGTCGTTAGTGGACGGCATCAGCGAGCACTATAAACAGGATATCCTGGTGATCTTCAGCGACGCGCTCGCTAAACTGAACAAAACCCTGGTTTTTGAAGGGGTTGAAAGCGAAACACAATTTCAGTTCATCGCGCAGAGATACCCCGATGCCCTCGTACAAGGCTGGTACTTTTCAAAGTCGCTAACCCGGCACGACCTCGCCAGGCTGCTGGCAGACTCAGCGCGATGACGCGTTATTCATTGCCCCACTGATTCAGGAAGTTCGCAATATCGTCAATGCGCGCTTCGTCTATCTCCGCCTGGACAGCCATCTCCCGCTGCGCCTCTTCACTGATTTCCTCATTGTTGTATAAGCGAGTGAGCAGCAGCTGGAAATAGTGTGCCAGCGGCGTACGCTCTGCCTCTTCTACCGGTTTCGCCGTTTCAGTCGCATACTCGTCGACGATGTCATAATACTTGAGCGGGATATCATGGGTCATAGCGTTGTTTCCGTCTTGTGTGCATAAAAAACGGGAACCCTCAGGCTCCCGTTGTCATTTAACCCAGCGAGTGGATTACATGTTCGCGATAATCGCGTCGCCAAACTCTGAGCATTTCAGCAGTTTAGCGCCTTCCATCAGACGTTCAAAGTCATAGGTGACGGTTTTCGCGTTAATCGCGCCTTCCATACCCTTAACGATCAGGTCTGCGGCTTCGAACCATTCCATATGACGCAGCATCATCTCTGCGGACAGAATGATAGAGCCTGGGTTGACTTTATCCTGGCCTGCGTATTTCGGTGCAGTACCGTGAGTGGCTTCGAACAGGGCGCACTCGTCACCGATGTTCGCGCCCGGGGCGATACCGATACCACCCACCTGTGCTGCCAGCGCATCGGAGATGTAGTCACCATTCAGGTTCATACAGGCGATCACGTCATACTCAGCAGGACGCAGCAGGATCTGTTGCAGGAACGCATCGGCAATCACATCTTTAATGATGATCTCTTTACCGGTGTTCGGGTTCTTAATTTTCTGCCATGGGCCGCCGTCGATCAGTTCACCGCCGAACTCTTCGGTCGCCAGCTGGTAGCCCCAGTCTTTGAACGCGCCTTCGGTGAACTTCATGATATTGCCTTTGTGCACCAGGGTCACAGAGTCACGATCGTTGGTGATAGCGTATTCGATGGCGGCACGCACCAGACGCTTGGTCCCTTCTTCGGAGCACGGCTTGATGCCGATGCCGCAATGCTCAGGGAAGCGAATTTTCTTCACGCCCATCTCTTCGCGCAGGAATTTAATCACTTTTTCTGCATCAGCAGAGTCCGCTTTCCATTCGATACCCGCGTAGATGTCTTCAGAGTTTTCACGGAAGATAACCATGTCGGTCAGTTCCGGGTGCTTAACCGGGCTTGGGGTGCCCTGGTAGTAACGCACCGGACGCAGACACACATACAGATCCAGTTCCTGACGCAGCGCCACGTTCAGGGAGCGAATGCCGCCGCCAACTGGCGTGGTCAGAGGGCCTTTGATAGCAACGCGATAGTCGCGGATCAGGTCCAGCGTTTCGGCTGGCAGCCAGACGTCCTGGCCATAAACTTGAGTGGATTTTTCACCGGTGTAAATTTCCATCCAGGAAATTTTACGCTCGCCTTTGTAGGCTTTCTCAACAGCGGCATCAACCACTTTCAGCATCGCCGGGGTAACGTCTACACCGATACCGTCACCTTCGATGAACGGGATAATCGGGTTGTGAGGAACGTTAATCTTGCCGTTTTGCAGGGTGATCTTTTTACCTTCCGCCGGAACAACTACTTTGCTTTCCATTAACCTCTCCTTCGAGCGCTTCTGGTTGTTACTGATCTTATGTTAATAAATTGTAATGAGCCTTCCGATAGTACCTGATTGTCCGACGCCATGAAAGGTCTTCGTTATTAGGCTATAATGCGGCAATTGATAACGCCTGAAAATACCATGACGAAAACTTCTTTTAGAAAACACCGGGTTGAGCGATTCAGCTCACGACAAGCCACCAGAAGAACGCCAGAACCCCAGCCAACGCGGGTCATACTGTTCAATAAACCCTACGATGTATTGCCGCAGTTTACCGACGAGGCCGGGCGCAGCACGCTGAAGGACTTTATCCCCGTACAGGGAGTCTACGCAGCGGGACGTCTGGATCGCGACAGCGAGGGGCTGCTGGTCCTTACCAATGACGGCGTGCTCCAGGCCAGGCTTACTCAGCCGGGCAAACGTACCGGAAAAATTTACTATGTGCAGGTTGAAGGCGAGCCGGACGACGCGTCGCTGGCAAAGCTGCGCAACGGCGTAACGCTGAACGACGGTCCCACCCTGCCGGCTGGTATTGAACGTGTGAATGAACCCGAGTGGCTGTGGCCGCGCAACCCGCCGATTCGTGAGCGTAAATCCATTCCTACCAGCTGGCTTAAAATCACCCTTTATGAAGGCCGCAACCGACAGGTCAGGCGCATGACTGCGCATGTGGGCTTCCCTACCCTGCGACTCATTCGCTACGCCATGGGCAGCTATACGCTGGACTCGCTGGCAAACGGGGAATGGCGGGATGTTACCCCTAAGGAGAACTGATGTTTAAACCTCATGTTACGGTCGCCTGCGTGGTACACGCGCAGGGGAAATTCCTGGTGGTGGAAGAGACCATTAACGGCAAAGCGCTGTGGAACCAGCCAGCCGGGCATCTTGAAGCCAATGAAACCTTATTGCAGGCAGCGAAACGCGAGCTCTGGGAAGAGACGGGTATCCGCGCCGAACCGCAGCGCTTTATCCGTATGCATCAGTGGATAGCGCCTGACCAGACACCTTTCCTGCGCTTTTTATTCGCCGTTGAGCTTAACGAAACGTGCGCCACTGAACCGCACGACGACGATATCGATCGCTGCCTGTGGGTGACCGCAGACGAGATCCTGAACGCGTCAAACCTGCGCTCGCCGCTGGTTGCGGAAAGCATCCGCTGCTGGCAGTCTGCGGCGCGCCTGCCGCTGGATGTCATTACAGAATTTAACTGGCCGTTTACAGAGGGTGTCAATGGTGGGGGGGCGTGATAGAATACGCCGCCTTGAAGTTCAATGTCGTGAGTATTCCATGTCAGATAACAGCCAGAAAAAAGTAATCGTCGGCATGTCCGGCGGTGTCGATTCCTCCGTTTCCGCCTACCTGTTGCAGCAACAGGGCTATAAGGTGGAGGGCCTGTTCATGAAGAACTGGGAGGAAGACGATGGCGAGGAATACTGCACTGCCGCTGCGGATCTCGCCGATGCGCAGGCCGTGTGCGATAAGCTCGGCATCGAACTGCACACCGTTAACTTTGCCGCAGAATACTGGGACAATGTTTTTGAACTCTTCCTCGAAGAGTACAAAGCGGGCCGCACGCCAAACCCGGATATCCTGTGCAACAAAGAGATCAAATTCAAAGCCTTCCTGGAATTCGCTGCGGAAGACCTGGGCGCAGACTACATTGCGACCGGCCACTACGTGCGTCGCGCGGATGTGAATGGCAAAAGCCAGCTGCTGCGCGGTCTGGACGGCAACAAAGATCAGAGCTACTTCCTCTATACGCTGAGCCACGAACAGATTGCCCAAAGTCTGTTCCCGGTCGGCGAGCTGGAAAAGCCGGAAGTGCGTAAGATTGCTGAAGATCTGGATCTGATCACCGCGAAGAAAAAAGACTCCACCGGTATTTGTTTTATCGGCGAGCGTAAATTCCGCGAGTTCCTGGGGCGCTACCTGCCTGCACAGCCGGGCAAAATCGTCACCGTTGACGGTGATGAGATTGGTCAGCACCAGGGACTGATGTACCACACTCTCGGCCAGCGTAAAGGTCTGGGTATCGGCGGCACCAAAGAGGGCAGCGAAGATCCGTGGTATGTGGTCGACAAAGACGTCGAAAACAATATTCTGGTTGTGGCTCAGGGTCACGACCACCCGCGCCTGATGTCCGTTGGACTGATCGCGCAACAGCTGCACTGGGTCGATCGCGAGCCGCTGGAAGGCACGCTGCGCTGCACAGTGAAAACGCGCTATCGCCAGACGGACATCCCTTGCACCGTAACCGCACTGGATGACGATCGCATTGACGTGCGTTTCGACGAGCCGGTTTCCGCCGTTACCCCTGGCCAGTCTGCTGTTTTCTACAGCGGCGAAATTTGCCTCGGCGGTGGGATCATTGAACAGCGCCTGCCGCTGCCTGCTGTTTAAACCGTTTGCACACATAAAGGAGACCGTGTGGCGAAGAACTATTACGACATCACCCTGGCGCTGGCGGGAATTTGCCAGTCAGCCCGTCTGGTGCAACAGCTGGCGCATCAGGGTCATTGCGACGCTGACGCCCTGCACGTTTCACTTAACAGCGTTATCGACCTCAACCCAGGCTCCACGCTGGGCGTCTTTGGCGGCAGTGAAACCAATCTTCGTCTCGGTCTTGAAACTCTGCTCGGCGTGCTCAACGCCAGCAACCGTCAGGGGTTGAATGCGGAACTGACCCGCTACACCTTAAGCCTGATGGTGCTGGAACGTAAGCTGAACGCGGCAAAAGGCGCAATGAATACCCTGGGCGATCGCATCGCCGGGCTACAGCGCCAGCTCGACCACTTTGACCTCCAGTCTGAGACCCTGCTGAGCGCGATGGCCGGTATCTATGTTGACGTGATTAGCCCGCTCGGCCCGCGTATTCAGGTCACCGGTTCGCCTGCCGTATTGCAAAGCCCACAGGTACAGGCGAAGGTACGCGCTTCGCTGCTGGCAGGCATCCGTGCCGCCGTGCTGTGGCAACAGGTCGGCGGTGGCCGCCTACAGTTAATGTTTTCTCGTCATCGCCTGACGACTCAGGCAAAACAAATTCTTGCTCATTGTTAACCTCCCGGAGTTGCGAATTATGGAATTATCCTCACTGACCGCCGTATCCCCTGTCGATGGACGCTACGGCGATAAAGTCAGCGCGCTGCGCGGGATCTTCAGCGAATATGGCCTGCTGAAGTTCCGTGTTCAGGTTGAAGTACGCTGGCTGCAAAAGCTGGCCGCCCAGACAGCAATCAAGGAAGTTCCTGCTTTTGACGCAAAGGCAAACGATTACCTTGATAAAATCGTTGCTGAGTTCAGCGAAGAAGATGCCGCGCGCATTAAAACCATCGAACGCACCACCAACCACGACGTGAAAGCAGTTGAATACTTCCTGAAAGAGAAAGTGGCATGCGTCCCTGCCCTGCACGCGGTATCTGAATTTATTCACTTCGCCTGTACGTCTGAGGATATTAACAACCTGTCTCACGCGCTGATGCTCTCTACCGCGCGGAAAGAGGTGGTACTCCCTTACTGGCGTAAAATCATTGATGCGGTGAAAGCGCTGTCCGTGGAATACCGCGACATTCCGCTGCTGTCCCGTACTCACGGCCAGCCAGCAACCCCATCCACCATGGGTAAAGAGATGGCGAACGTGGCGTACCGCATGGAACGCCAGTATCGTCAGCTGGAGCAGGTTGAGATCCTCGGCAAAATCAACGGCGCGGTGGGTAACTACAACGCCCACATCGCCGCGTACCCGGAAGTGGACTGGCACCAGTTCAGCGAAGAGTTTGTGACCTCTCTGGGGATCCAGTGGAACCCGTACACCACCCAGATTGAGCCGCACGACTACATCGCCGAGCTGTTTGACTGCATTGCGCGCTTCAACACCATCCTGATCGACTTCGATCGTGACGTATGGGGTTACATCGCCCTGAACCACTTCAAGCAGAAAACCATCGCCGGGGAAATCGGTTCGTCCACCATGCCGCACAAAGTGAACCCAATCGACTTCGAAAACTCCGAAGGTAACCTGGGTCTGGCGAATGCCGTGTTGCAGCATATGGCGAGCAAGCTGCCGGTATCCCGCTGGCAGCGCGACCTGACTGACTCCACGGTGCTGCGTAACCTGGGCGTAGGTATTGGCTACGCGCTGATCGCCTACCAGTCCACCCTGAAAGGTGTGAGCAAACTGGAAGTTAACCGCGACCGTCTGCTGGACGAGCTGGATCACAACTGGGAAGTGCTGGCGGAGCCGATTCAGACCGTGATGCGTCGTTACGGCATTGAAAAACCGTACGAGAAACTCAAAGAGCTGACCCGCGGTAAACGCGTTGATGCTGAAGGTATGAAACAGTTTATCGACGGTCTGGCGCTGCCAGAAGAAGAAAAAGCGCGCCTGAAAGAGATGACCCCGGCAAACTATATCGGCCGTGCCATCACTATGGTTGACGAGCTGAAGTAATCGCCTTCCCCCTTTCCACCCGGAAAGGGGGCTGTTTTTCATCATCGAGTTGATGTTTTCACGTCACATTACCTGTTTTGCCGGGATTAAAGCCTGCCGTCAGGATGGTTGTTAATTTTCGTCGTGGAATAACTTTCCGGAATATATCGTTTTAAGCCGAACGGGCACAGTTTGAACTGGCACGGGGTTTCAGCCGTGCACGGACGATCCATCTCTTGCCGGTTGCCTGGACACGCGTTTTTCTGTTTGAACCCCATCCAGCCTATGGATGTAAAGGGCATTGCCTGCGCTATCCATACTCTACGGCGTCGATCGTTAATCAGGATCCCCTGGTTTGAGGTGGTGATGATTTCACCTGTACGAACGTAATAATCTCCCTTTAACCACAGGATATAATTCAGGCCATACTGTGTTTCAACTTTGCAAAAGATAGTTCCGCTTTCCGGGCTCGCAATAGTCTCAACAACCTTCCATTCCATAAAACCCTCTTTACTCGCTATATTGCTGTTTTGTCGTGTAAAAATGCTGCTTTTCTGGCACATCTTATGCAAATCTAATTTCGCACCATAAAATAATCGTAGACAAAGGCAGACATAGTGAGAACATCCTTACAAAAAAAAGGGCAATCTTTACAAAACTGGCGTGACCCTTCTGTCAAAAAAGCGACTCGCCTTCAACATTTCATAAACGGATGGCTGTTTTATCCGGATTGCAGAAGCTTGCGAAAACAAGTCCGTTTATATTACCCGCGCCTGGCGTCATGCCCCCTGTGTTCTGGAGCATGCAAAAAAATCATTTAATTTCATCGCGCTGGTGTCAACCTGAATAATCAGCGTTAAACTATTCATACCATTTATAAAGGGAGAAATGATGATGCGCGTACTGGTTGTTGAGGATAACGCATTGCTACGTCATCACCTGAAAGTTCAACTTCAGGAGATGGGTCATCAGGTGGACGATGCTGAAGACGCAAAAGAGGCCGATTATTATCTCAATGAACACCTGCCGGACATCGCCATTGTCGATTTAGGGCTACCGGATGAAGACGGATTGTCCCTTATCCGCCGCTGGCGTAGCCATGACGTTTCCCTGCCGGTGCTGGTGCTAACTGCCCGTGAAGGCTGGCAGGACAAGGTTGAAGTCCTGAGCGCTGGCGCGGATGACTACGTGACTAAACCCTTCCATATTGAAGAAGTCGCCGCGCGTATGCAGGCGCTTCTGCGCCGCAACAGCGGGCTGGCGTCGCAGGTGATCTCTCTGCCGCCATTCCAGGTGGATCTCTCCCGCCGCGAATTTTCTATTAATGATGAAGTGATCAAGCTGACCGCATTCGAATACACCATCATGGAAACGCTGATCCGTAACAACGGTAAAGTGGTGAGCAAAGATTCTCTGATGCTTCAGCTCTATCCGGATGCCGAACTGCGCGAAAGCCACACCATTGACGTGCTGATGGGCCGCCTGCGTAAAAAAATTCAGGCGCAGTACCCGCATGACGTGATCACCACCGTGCGTGGTCAGGGTTACCTGTTTGAATTACGCTAAATGAAAGGGATTTTGCGTCACATTTTACCCCTTTCGCTGCGGGTTCGCTTTTTGCTGGCAACCGCCGCCGTCGTGCTGGTGCTGTCGCTCTCTTACGGGATGGTGGCGCTGGTCGGGTATAGCGTGAGCTTCGATAAAACCACCTTCCGCCTGCTTCGCGGCGAAAGTAACCTGTTTTATACCCTGGCGAAGTGGGAGAACAACCGAATCACCGTCGAGATGCCGGAAAACCTGAATCAGCAGAGCCCGACGCTGGCGCTGATCTACGATGAAAAAGGGAAATTGCTGTGGGCCCAGCGCGATGTCCCGTGGCTGAAAAAGCGCATCCGTCCGGAATGGCTGAAAACCAACGGTTTTCATGAAATAGAAGCCGATCTCAACTCCACCAGCAGCCTGCTGCGTGACGATCGCGCCTTACAGATCAAGCTTAATGAGATCCGTGCCGAAGATGACGACACGGAGATGACCCACTCTGTGGCCATCAACCTTTATCCCGCCACCCTGAACATGCCGCAGTTAACCATTGTGGTGATCGATACCATCCCGGTTGAGCTGAAACGCTCATATATGGTCTGGAACTGGTTTGTGTATGTTCTGGCTGCCAACCTGCTGCTGGTGATCCCTCTCCTGTGGGTTGCTGCATGGTGGAGCCTCCGCCCGATTGAATCCCTTGCCAAAGAGGTGCGCGAGCTGGAAGAACATCACCGCGAGAAGCTGAACCCGGAAACTACGCGCGAACTGACCAGCCTGGTGCGCAACCTCAACCGCCTGCTGAAAAGCGAACGTGAACGCTACGACAAGTATCGCACGACGCTCACCGACCTTACGCACAGCCTGAAAACCCCGCTGGCGGTGATGCAGAGTACCCTGCGTTCCATGCGCAGTTCGAAAATGAGCGTGGATGATGCAGAGCCGGTGATGCTGGAACAAATCAGCCGTATTTCACAGCAGATCGGCTATTACCTGCACCGCGCGAGCATGCGCTCCGGAAGCGCTCTGTTGAGCCGTGAACTGCACCCGGTAGCCCCGCTGCTGGATAACCTCACCTCGGCGCTGAACAAGGTGTACCAGCGTAAAGGGGTCAACATCAGTCTGGATATCTCACCGGAAATTAGCTTTGTTGGCGAGAAGAATGACTTTATGGAAGTGATGGGAAACCTGCTCGATAACGCCTGTAAATATTGTCTGGAGTTTGTCGAGGTTTCCGCGCGGGTAACGGATAACGAACTGCATATTATCGTTGAGGATGATGGTCCTGGCATTCCCCGTAATAAACGCGAAGTGGTGTTCGATCGCGGCCAGCGCGCCGATACGCTGCGGCCAGGCCAGGGCGTCGGATTATCCGTCGCCAGGGAAATTGTCGATCAGTACGAGGGCAAGATTGAAACCGGTGAAAGTTTGCTGGGCGGAGCCCGGATGGAAGTCATTTTTGGCCGCCAGCATCCCGTATCGAACGATAGTTGACCCGGAATGTGAAAAATACGCGGATCTCGCAGCCAGGGAGCGGGGCTTCCGTTATAATCCGACTCAGTAAGAGCCTGCGGAATACATAAATATGGATTATCAATTAACGCTTAACTGGCCCGACTTTATTGAACGTTACTGGCAAAAACGCCCGGTCGTTCTTAAACGCGGGATCAGCAATTTTATCGACCCTATTTCTCCTGACGAACTCGCTGGTCTGGCGATGGAAAACGAGGTAGACAGCCGTCTGGTAAGCCACCAGGACGGGAAATGGCAGGTCAGCCACGGTCCCTTTGAAAGCTACGATCACCTGGGCGAAAACAACTGGTCTTTACTGGTGCAGGCGGTCAACAACTGGCACGAACCTACCGCAGCCTTAATGCGTCCCTTCCGCGCCCTGCCAGACTGGCGAATGGACGATCTGATGATCTCCTTCTCCGTTCCCGGTGGCGGCGTGGGTCCGCATCTGGATCAGTACGACGTGTTTATCATTCAGGGTACCGGTCGCCGTCGCTGGCGCGTGGGCGAAAAAGTGCCAATGAAACAGCACTGCCCGCACCCGGATCTGCTCCAGGTTGATCCGTTTGAAGGGATCATTGATGAAGAGCTGGAGCCAGGTGACATTCTTTATATCCCACCGGGCTTCCCGCATGAAGGTTATTCCCTGGAAAACTCGCTGAACTATTCGGTTGGTTTCCGCGCGCCAAGCGGGCGCGAGATGATCAGCGGATTTGCTGACTATGTTTTACAGCGTGAGCTGGGCAGTTACCGTTACAGCGATCCGGACGTGCCGGCGCGTGAGCATCCGGCGGATATTCTGCCAGAGGAGCTGGATAAGCTGCGCGGGATGATGCTGGATCTGATCAACGAACCGGAGCACTTCAGACAGTGGTTTGGCGAGTTTATCAGCCAGTCGCGTCACGAACTGGACGTCGCACCGCCAGAGCCGCCTTATCAGGCAGATGAAATTTATGATGCGCTCCAGCAGGGCGATAAGCTGGTTCGTCTGGGCGGATTACGTGTACTGCGCATTGGCGAAGAGGTATTCGTCAACGGCGAGCGCCTGGACTCTCCGCATCGCCCGGCGCTGGAAGCAATTGCCAGCCATATGGTGCTGACTGCGGATACCTTTGGCGACGCGCTGGACGATCCCTCCTTCCTCGCCATGCTGGCCGCGCTGGTTAACAGCGGGTACTGGTTTTTTGAGGACTGAACCATGATGTTTGCCGGGTGGCAGCTACGCCTTACCCGGCCTACAAAAGCCGTTCCTGTAGGCCCGGTAAGCGAAGCGCCACCGGGCTTTTTTTACCGCTTCGCGGTTAACTCCGCTATCCGCACAATCACCTGCACCGCTTTCTCCATCCCTTCCAGCGTCACGAACTCATGCTTGCCGTGGTAGTTATATCCACCGGTAAACAGGTTCGGGCACGGCAGGCCCATAAACGACAGCTGTGAACCATCGGTTCCACCACGGATCGGTTTCATCACCGGCTCGATGTCACAATCGCGCATCGCCTGCTGGGCGATATCAAGAATGTGCGGATGTTCCATCACCTTCTCGCGCATATTGTAATAGCTGTCTTCGATGATGAGCTCAATATAGCAATCCGGATGTAGCCCCTTGCCGACTTTTTTCGCGATCTCCATCATCTTACGCTTGCGCGCTTCAAAGGCTTTGCGGTCGAAATCGCGGACAATATAGTGCATCTGCGCGCTGTCCACGGTCCCCTTGATGCTGGTCAGATGATAAAAACCCTCATACCCTTCCGTCATCTCCGGGCTCTCTTCGGCGGGCACTTCCGCATGAATACGCGCAGCTAGCGACAGTGCATTCACCATCACTCCTTTCGCAGAGCCCGGGTGCACGTTATTCCCGACGATTTTGATCGTTACCGATGCCGCGTTGAAGTTTTCATACTCAAGTTCACCCACGCCGCCACCGTCAACGGTGTAGGCCCATTGCGCGTTAAACGCCTCAACGTCAAAGTGTTTCGCGCCTTTTCCAACCTCTTCATCCGGCGTGAAGGCCACGCGGATATCGCCATGCGGGATATTTTTGCCCTTCAGCACCGCCAGCGCCGTCATGATCTCGGCGATGCCCGCTTTGTCATCGGCCCCCAGCAAGGTTTTGCCGTCGGTGGTGATTAACGTCTGCCCCAGCAGCTGATGCAGTACCGGGAACATCACTGGCGACAGCACTTCGTCGCCAATGCCCAGTGCTATATCACCGCCGCGGTAGTTTTCAACAATCTGCGGATTAACGTGTTTACCGCTAAAATCAGGTGAGGTATCGACATGAGAAATAAAGCCAATTGCCGGGATATTGCCGTCAATATTCGCCGGCAGCGTTCCCATCACGGTCCCTTTTTCGCTGAGCGTGACGTCAACCAACCCCATAGCCTCCAGCTGCTCTTTCAGCAGATTTAGCAGCTTCCACTGGCCTTCGGTGCTTGGCACCTGTCGGACCCCCGGCTTAGATTGGGTATCCAGCGAAACGTAATGTAAGAAACGCTCAAGTAGTTTATCCATGCAGTCACCCTCACTTTTTGTGACAACATTATCATTAAGCAGCAAAACGCAAATATTGCGTCAGGTCACTTTTATCCCGCAAACGAGAACTTTTTACGTTTATATCGTTCTGCGTTAATAAATGTAGCTTATGAATAAGTGAGAAGGATTGGCGATTCAATGGGTTTGCCGTAGAATGTCCGCCCTCATTACGAGTCACCAAGGTGGTTACACACAAACCCCGCTTCAGTCTGCTGCCTGAGGCGTCTATATGGGACAGCGCGAAAATTGAATACACAACCCCGTTCCCTTTCACCGCTGGTGCAACTGGAACGAATTCGTAAAAGTTTCGATGGCAAAGATGTCATTTCCGACCTTAATCTGACCATCAATGACGGTGAGTTTCTCACGCTGCTCGGCCCCTCCGGCTGCGGCAAAACCACCGTCCTGCGCCTTATCGCCGGGCTGGAAAGCGTCGATAACGGCCATATCCATCTTGAGAACCAGGACATTACCCAGGTTCCTGCCGAAGATCGCCACGTCAATACCGTCTTCCAGAGCTATGCCCTGTTCCCGCACATGACCGTGTTTGAGAACGTGGCGTTTGGCCTGCGGATGCAAAAAACACCGGCCAGCGAGATCCCGCCTCGGGTTACCGAAGCCCTGCGCATGGTGCAGCTGGAGGCATTCGCCCAGCGCAAGCCTCATCAACTTTCCGGTGGTCAGCAGCAGCGTGTGGCCATTGCCCGCGCCGTGGTCAACAAACCTCGCCTGCTCCTGCTGGATGAATCCCTCTCCGCGCTGGACTACAAGCTGCGCAAGCAGATGCAGAACGAGCTGAAAGCACTTCAGCGTAAGCTCGGCATTACGTTCGTGTTTGTCACGCACGATCAGGAAGAAGCCCTGACCATGTCAGACCGTATCGTGGTGATGCGCGACGGCAAGATTGAGCAGGATGGCACCCCGCGTGAAATTTACGAAGAGCCGAAAAACCTGTTCGTCGCCAGCTTCATTGGTGAAATCAATATTTTCAACGCCACGGTGATTGAGCGTCTGGACGAGCAGCGCGTGCGCGCGAACGTGGAAGGCCGCGAATGCAACATCACGGTGAACTTTGCCGTGGAAAAGGGGCAAAGGCTCAACGTCCTGCTGCGCCCGGAAGATCTCCGCGTTGATGAGATCCACGACACGGCTGACGTCGAAGGTCTGATCGGTTACGTTCGCGAACGTAACTACAAAGGGATGACCCTCGAATCCGTGGTCGAACTGGAAAACGGCAAAATGGTGATGGTCAGCGAATTCTTTAACGAGGACGATCCGGACTTCGACCACTCGCTGGATCAGAAAATGGTCATCAACTGGGTAGAAAGCTGGGAGGTTGTACTGGCTGATGAAGAACACAAGTAAGTTCCAGAATGTGGTGATTGCCACGATCGTCGGTTGGCTTGTGTTGTTTGTCTTTCTTCCCAACCTGATGATCATCGTGACCAGCTTCCTGACCCGCGACGACGCGAACTTCGTGGCGATGGTCTTTACGCTGGACAACTACGCGCGCCTGCTCGATCCGCTCTATTTTGACGTGCTGCTGCACTCGCTCAATATGGCGCTGATTGCCACCCTCGCCTGCCTGGTACTGGGGTATCCGTTCGCCTGGTTCCTGGCCCGCCTGCCGCAAAAAGTGCGGCCGCTGCTGCTGTTTTTACTGATTGTGCCGTTCTGGACCAACTCGTTAATCCGCATCTACGGGCTGAAAATCTTCCTCAGCACCAAAGGTTATCTGAACGAGTTTCTGCTGTGGCTGGGGGTGATCGAGACGCCGATCCGCATCATGTTCACCCCGGGCGCGGTGATTGTCGGCCTGGTCTATATCCTGCTGCCGTTTATGGTGATGCCGCTCTACTCCAGCATTGAAAAGCTCGATAAACCGCTGCTGGAAGCAGCGAAAGACCTGGGCGCCAGTAAGTTACAAACCTTTGTCCGCATCATTATTCCGCTGACCATGCCGGGTATTATCGCCGGCTGTCTGCTGGTAATGCTGCCTGCGATGGGGCTGTTCTACGTCTCGGACCTGATGGGCGGGGCGAAAAACCTGCTGATCGGTAACGTGATTAAGAGCCAGTTCCTTAACATTCGCGACTGGCCGTTCGGCTCGGCCACCAGCATAACGCTGACGGTGGTGATGGGGCTGATGCTGCTGGTTTACTGGCGTGCCTCACGCCTGCTGAATAAGAAGGTGGAGCTGGAATGATCGGTCGACTGCTTCGCGGTGGTTTTATGACCGCCATTTATGCGTATCTTTATATTCCGATAATCATTTTGATCGTGAACTCCTTTAACAGCTCGCGCTTCGGGATCAACTGGCAAGGGTTTACCACCAAATGGTATGGCCTGCTGATGAACAATGACAGCCTGCTACAGGCCGCTCAGCACTCGCTGACGATGGCGGTATTCTCTGCCACCTTCGCGACGCTGATTGGCTCGTTGACCGCCGTGGCGCTGTACCGCTACCGTTTTCGCGGTAAGCCGTTCGTCAGTGGCATGCTGTTTGTGGTGATGATGTCCCCGGATATCGTGATGGCCATTTCACTGCTGGTGCTGTTTATGCTGCTGGGCGTCCAGCTCGGTTTCTGGTCGCTGCTGTTCTCGCATATCACCTTCTGTCTGCCGTTTGTGGTGGTAACCGTCTACGCGCGTCTGAAAGGGTTCGACGTACGCATGCTGGAAGCGGCGAAAGATCTGGGTGCCAGCGAGATGACCATTCTGCGCAAAATCATTCTGCCGCTGGCGATGCCCGCCGTGGCAGCAGGATGGCTGCTCAGCTTTACCCTGTCGATGGACGACGTGGTCGTGTCCTCCTTCGTCACCGGGCCGAGCTATGAAATTCTGCCGTTGAAGATCTACTCAATGGTTAAAGTCGGTGTTTCACCCGAAGTGAACGCGCTGGCGACTATTCTGTTGGTGTTATCGCTGGTTCTGGTGATTGCCAGCCAGGTTATTGCTCGTGATAAAACAAAATCTCAGGGGACACAGAAATGAAAAAAATGCTTGCCGCTGCGGCACTGGTGCTCGGAATGGGCGCTGCGCATGCTGATGACAGCAAAACGCTCTATTTCTACAACTGGACCGAGTATGTGCCGCCGGGCCTGCTGGAGCAGTTCACCAAAGAGACAGGCATCAAGGTGATCTATTCGACCTACGAGTCGAATGAAACCATGTACGCCAAGCTCAAAACCTATAAAGATGGCGCGTATGACCTGGTGGTGCCGTCGACCTATTTCGTCGACAAGATGCGCAAAGAAGGCATGATCCAGAAGATCGACAAAACGAAGCTAACCAATTTTTCTAACCTCGATCCTGAGATGCTAAACAAGCCGTTCGACCCGAACAACGACTACTCCATTCCGTACATCTGGGGCGCGACGGCAATTGGCATCAACAGCGATGCCATTGATCCCAAAACGGTTTCATCCTGGGCTGACCTGTGGAAGCCGGAATACAAAAGCAGCCTGCTGTTAACCGACGATGCGCGCGAAGTGTTCCAGGTGGCGCTGCGTAAACTCGGCTATTCCGGCAACACCACCGATCCGAAAGAAATCGAAGCAGCGTATAACGAACTGAAAAAGCTGATGCCAAACGTGGCGGCGTTCAACTCGGATAACCCGGCTAACCCGTATATGGAAGGTGAAGTGAATCTGGGGATGGTCTGGAACGGCTCTGCGTTTGTGGCGCGTCAGGCCGGGACGCCGCTTGAGGTGGTCTGGCCGAAAGAGGGCGGCATCTTCTGGATGGACAGCCTCGCGATCCCGGCGAATGCGAAAAACGTCGAGGGTGCCCTGAAGCTGATCAACTTCCTGCTGCGCCCGGATGTGGCAAAAGAGGTGGCGGAAACTATCGGCTACCCGACGCCAAACCTGGCCGCACGGAAGCTTTTAAGCCCTGAAGTGGCAAATGATAAATCGCTTTATCCGGACGCTGAAACCATCAGCAAAGGGGAATGGCAGAACGACGTCGGTGACGCGAGCCGCCTGTATGAAGAATATTATCAGAAGCTAAAAGCAGGCCGTTAATGCATAACGGGCGACGCAATGTCGCCCGTTACTCTTATAGCCCCTTCAGGAGTTTATCCACAAAGGCTGGCACCACCTCGCTCGCCAGACCGTAATGTTTCTCTTCAAACTCACTCCCGACCTGGCTTGGCTCCAGATTAAGCTCCACCGTATGGGCGCCTTGAAGTCGCGCTTCGTGAACAAATCCCGCCGCCGGATAGACATGTCCCGAAGTACCAATGGCGATAAAGACGTCCGCCATGGCCAGGGCGCTGTAGATCTCATCCATTCCCAGCGGCATTTCGCCAAACCAGACCACATGCGGACGCAGACGCGAAGGGAACTGACAGCAGTGGCAGCGGTCTTCGTCCAGCACGTCCTCTTTCCACTCCAGCACCTGACCACTCCAGGCGCACCGCACCTTGAGCAGTTCGCCGTGCATGTGAATGATGTTGTGGTTTCCGGCCCTTTCGTGAAGATTGTCGATGTTCTGCGTGACCAGCAGAAAACGATCCCCCAGCGCCTCCTCCAGCTTTGCCAGCGCCAGGTGCGCCGCATTCGGCGCAATCTCCGGCTGCTGAAGCTGGCGACGGCGGGCGTTGTAGAACGCCTGCACCAGCGCCGGGTCGCGGGCGAAACCTTCCGGCGTCGCCACATCTTCAACTCGGTGTTCTTCCCACAGTCCATCCGCTGCGCGGAAAGTCTGAATACCGGATTCGGCGGAGATCCCCGCCCCGGTCAACACCACCACTCTGGGTTTATCCATCGCTTCTGGCATCATCCTGTCTCTGAAAAAGATCCGCTGACGCAGGCGTTCACGTAAGCGGCGTTTATTTTTGCGAAAACGGCTGAGTCGACCCTGGCGACGCGACAGCATAATAACCTCGTAAACTAATCGGTGAGATGAAGGAATGCGGCTCCGCGCATGCCTCCTGCGTCCCCGTGTCGCGCACGCTCAATGCGCGGCACGCGGGCGACCGGCAATAAATGTCGGGTCAGACGCCCGGACAACTGTTCCGTAATCGCAGTGAAATTTGACAGCCCTCCCCCGATCACCAGCAGATCCGGATCGACGATAGTCAGGATATTCCCCAGACACACCGCCAGCAGATCCAGATAGCGCTCGACGTGCTCACGCGCCTGCGCATCCCCCTGCTCCCACAGGGTAATGATTTGAGGGGCCTCAAGTTTCTGATGATAGAAGTGTTCGTAAAGCCATGCAAACCCGCGGCCTGATAGGTAGTTCTCAATACAGCCGTGCTGCCCACAGCCGCAGCGGGTCAGCGGGAAATCACGTCCGACGACCTCCAGAGCATCCACCGGCAGGCGGATATGGCCAAATTCGCCGGTAATATAGCTGCGCCCGGTAATGGGCTTACCGTTAATGACAATCCCGCCACCGACGCCCGTTCCGAGGATCAGCCCCATCACCAGCGGGAAGCGACGGAATTCATCATCCCAGGCTTCAGAGAGCGCGAAGCAGTTGGCATCGTTATCTAAGCGCACGTCGCGTTCAAGGAGCGCGGAGAGATCGGCCCGCAGCGGTTTGCCGCTGGCGGCAGGCACGTTGGCCGCGTACAGCGTGCCATCGTCGGTTTCGGGCATACCCGGAATACCAATGCCAACGCTGCCTTTGACGCCAAAGCGTTCATCCGCTTGCGCCACCAGTGCGGCAATGGCGGTTAAAAATTCATCGTAGCTTTCGCGCGGCGTGGGGACGCGGGTTTCCCATTGTAGCTTAAGATCTTTATCGAACACGCCGAGCGCAATCTTGGTGCCGCCAATATCAAATCCGTAATACATGATGCATTCCTCTGTTTGATTCAGCGGCCAAAAGACCGCTAAACCATGACGAAATTACTGGCCACTTAATACCCTCGCCGGATCAATTCGGCTAGCGCGACGCGCCGGATACCAGCTTGCCAGCAGACTCAGTAAAAGTGCTGTAACCAGCACATAAATAACGTCCAGCCAGTGCAGTTCAGACGGCAGGAAGTCAATAAAATAGATATCGCCTGACAGGAACTGATGGCCAATAAGCGCTTCAATCCCGTTGATAATCGGCGTCAGCTGAAGGGAAACCACCACGCCGATCGCCACGCCGCAGAGGCTGCCAAACAGCCCCGCCAGTAAACCGTACCAGACGAAGATGGCGCGAATAAGACCGTCTTTCGCCCCTAAGGTACGCAGCACGGCGATGTCGCCGCTCTTATCCTTAACGGCCATCACCAGCGTCGAGACGATATTAAAACACGCCACACCAATCACCAGCACCATCGCCAGATACATAATCGCGCGGATCATCTGGATATCACGATACATATACCCGTAAGTGCCGATCCAGCTTTTGATGTAGACATAGTTATTCGTCACGCTGCCAGCGTCACGCACCAGTTTATTGGCGTTGAAGACGTCCTTAACCTTAATGGCAATGCCCGTCACGCTGTCGCTCATATCCAGATACTGGCGTGCATCTTCCAGCGGCACCATCGCGAAGCTGTGATCGAGCTGGCCGCTCAGCTGCAAAATACCGGTGACGTGCAGACGTACGCGCTTAGGCTGCTGCAATTTGTGATCAGCGCTGGCGTTCGGGATCATGATCGAGACCCAGTCGCCCTGCTTCACCTTCAGCGCATCGGCAACGCCTTTGCCCATGATGATCTGCTGCTCGCCAGCCTTAAAGTTTGCCCATGCGCCATTTTGCACATAGCGCGGCAGCGCGCTCAGACGCTCTTCCTGACGAGGATTTACCCCTTTCACCTGAATGGCGCGCAGGTTTACCCCGCTCTCTACCAGCCCGGTAAAGTTAATGTAAGGTGCAGCCGCCGCAATACCGGGCACCTTTTCCACTTTGTTCAGGGCATCCTGCCAGTTGGACCACGGCTGGTTAACCGGCTCGATTTCACCGTGAGGGACAACGGCCAGAATGCGGTTATTCAGTTCACGCTCAAAGCCATTCATGGCGCTTAAGCCCACAATCAGCACCGCCACGCCCAGGGCGATACCGATGGTGGAGATCACGGAGATAAGGGAAACCATCCCGCTCCGGCGACGACCGCGGCTAAAGCGTAACCCGATGAGTAACGATAACGGTGAAGCCATTACTCCGCTCCCATCAGCGTCAGTTCAGCATTCAGACGACCGTCGCGCATTTCCAGCTGACGCCCCATCCGCTTAGCCAGTTGTAAATCGTGGGTGACCACCAGAAACGCGGTTCCCTGCGCGGCGTTCAGTTCGCCGAGAAGCTGGAAAATGCTGTCTGCGTTACGCGCATCGAGGTTACCTGTCGGTTCATCCGCCAGCACCAGGCGCGGGTTGTTGACCAGCGCACGGGCGATGGCCACACGCTGACGCTCACCGCCGGAAAGCTCAGACGGACGGTGATTCCCGCGATGACCCAGCCCTACCGCTTTTAGCATGTCGCTGGCGCGGGCATTAATTTCCGCGGGTTTCTTTTTACCAATCAGCAGCGGCATTGCGACGTTTTCCAGCGCCGTAAAGTCCGGCAGCAGATGGTGGAACTGATAGATAAAGCCCAGCTCGCGGTTACGCAGCTCGGCTTTCGCCGTAGACGACATTTTACTCAGCGGCTGCCCGGAGAAGATCACATCGCCTTCGGTTGGCGTGTCCAGCCCGCCAAGCAGGTGCAGCAACGTACTTTTACCGGAGCCAGAGCTGCCGACAATCGCCATCATCTCGCCTTCGCCCACGCTAAAACTCACATTGTGCAACACGTCGGTCTGCACAGTGCCTTCCTGATAGCGTTTGGACAGGTTGTCGCACTGCAACAGGATCTTATTCATAACGTAAAGCCTCAGCGGGTTGAGTGGCGGCAGCCCGCCAGGAAGGATAAAGCGTAGAAAGCAGCGCAATGGCCATCGCGGCCAGCGCAATACCGACCACCTGGAGCGGCTCGATAGCCACCGGCAGCGCCGCGCCATCAAGCAGCGCGCCGATAATCGGCATGAGATTGTTGAGCTGGCTGGCGAGCAGCGCCCCCAGCGCCGCGCCGAGCAGCGCGCCGATGATGCCGGCGCTGGCGCCCTGGACCATAAATACCGCCATGATCTGGCGCGGAGTCAGCCCCTGGGTTTGCAGAATGGCGACTTCGCCTTGCTTCTCCATCACCATCAGCCCGAGCGAGGTGATGATATTAAACGCGGCAACGGCCACGATCAGGCTCAGCAGCAGCCCCATCATGTTTTTCTCCATGCGCACGGCCTGGAACAGTTCGCCTTTCCGGTCGCGCCAGTCCTGCCATTTCGTCCCTTCCGGTAGCGTCTGCTGGCTGAGGGTATCCACCTTCAGCGGCGCATCAAGCCACAGACGCCAGCCGGTAATATTTCCCGCGGGGTAGCGCATCAGACGCGAGGCGTCCTGAATGTTCACCAGCATCTGGTAACCATCAACTTCGCTGTTCGCCGCAAACGTGCCAATCACGTTGAACAGGCGCTGGCTTGGCAGACGCCCCATCGGCGTAAACTGACTGGCTGACGGCACCATCACGCGCAGCTGATCGCCACGGTTGACCCCGAGCTGCCCGGCAAGCTGCTCGCCGAGGATGACGTTGTATTTACCCGCTTCCAGGTCGGTTTGTTTCACATTGACCAGGAACGGCGTCAGCGGATCTTTTTGCGCGGGATCGATACCCAGCATCACCCCGACCGCCACGCTACGGGCGCTTTGCAGCACCACATCGCCCGTCGTGAGCGGCGCAACGCGCGTGACACCCTGTAACTTCACCGCGCTTTCCGGCAGCTGTTGCGGATTAACGGAACCCTGAGTGGAAGAGAGAACGGCCTGCGGCATGAGCCCCAGGATATTGTTTTGCAGCTCGCGCTCGAAGCCGTTCATGACGGAAAGCACCGTCACCAGTGCCATCACGCCAAGCGTAATGCCAATAGTCGAAAGCCAGGAGACAAAGCGACCGAAGCGGTCCGCGGCGCGCCCACGCATGTAACGTAAGCCTATAAAGAGTGCGACAGGTTGATACATGAAATCCGTCTGTTTGCTGATAGCAGACCCACGAGTATATAAGCGAATCCGTTAAGCGTAAATGACTGAAACCGTAAGATTCGGTAATCATTTTTCCGAAAAATTCAGATAAATCATCATGCTACTGACTGAACTTCCGCCAGACAGCCTCCACCTTTTCCGAAAATCGTCCTGATACAGACTGTTACCCATTACATCAGGGCTTCATTTTACAACAATCGGCGTTTCGTTTATGGCAACAAGGTCGTCACGCACCATGAAACAAAAAGCATTATGGATTAACCAGATAAAAGGCCTGTGCATCTGCCTGGTGGTAATTTACCACTCGGTGATCACCTTTTATCCTCACCTTGACGGGCTACAGCATCCGTTATCGGGCCTGCTCGCCAAATGCTGGGTCTACTTTAATCTTTACCTTGCCCCGTTCCGTATGCCGGTGTTTTTCTTTATCTCCGGCTATTTGATCCGTCGTTATATCGACGAGGTGAACTGGCGCACCAGTCTCGACAAGCGGATCTGGAGCATCGTCTGGGTTTTGGCCCTGTGGGGCGTCCTGCAATGGCAGGCGCTGACCCATCTGAATGCCTGGCTCGCCCCCGAGCGAGAACTGGCGACAGCATCCAATGCGGCCTACGCCGATTCCGTTTCAGAGTTTGTACTGGGAATGCTCACGGCCAGCACCAGCCTGTGGTATTTGTACGCGTTAGTGGTCTACTTTACGCTCTGTAAGCTGCTGAGCCGCTGGAAACTGCCGATGCTGGGGATTCTGGCGCTGGCAAGCATCGCCATCAACTTCCTGCCGTTACCGTGGTGGGGAATGAACAGCGTGGTTCGCAACATGATCTACTACAGCCTCGGCGCATGGTACGGCGCGCAGTTGATGGCGTGGATGAAAGGGATGAATTTGCGCCGCAGCTGGCTGGTACTTATCGCCTCTGGCGCGGTGTCGGTAGTACTGTGGTTCGCTAATGTTCCTCTGCCGCTCTCACTGCTGTCGATCGTGGTCATCATGAAGCTCTTTTACAGCTTCGAGCAGCGTTATGCCGTTCATCCCAATAATCTGCTGAACGTCATCGGTTCAAACACCATCGCGATTTATACCACCCACCGCATTTTAATTGAGGCGTTTAGCCTGCTCCTGATTCGCGAAATGAATGCGGCGTACTGGCCGATCTGGGCGGAGTTAACGCTGATTCTGGTCTATCCGTTTATCAGCCTGCTCGTCTGCACGCTGGTTGGGCTGGGGGCACGTAAGCTCTCAACCGCCCTCTTTGGCGACCTTTTCTTCTCCCCTCCCGCGCGGCTTTCGCCCGTGCCCACGACCCGCTAACTAACCCTGTCCCATGCGGACTACAAAATAAGGCCTGCACAGACGGCTCCCTCTCCCTATGGGAGAGGGCTGGGGTGAGGGTGAACATACAGCTGTGGTGCTCGTTCCGTTCACCTTATATTCCTTGCTATTCTATAACCGCACGAGCGGTGAACGTGCCAGGGTGGCTCAGTCGCCACCACCCTGGCAACCCGGGCTCCCGGCGGTAAATCGTCGCTTCGCGATACCCTCGGCTTATTCCTTCCGGCTATCGGGTCGGGCATGAGCCTGCATCCATGCAGGCCACGCCCTCTCGGCGCATCCCTGCGCCTCGCCCCGGCCTTCAGGAAACGCCTCAGCGATTTACAGCCGGACCAGGGCATCGCTGAAAGCCCTCAGTTAGTCTGAAGACAACGTTATTGCTTCTGCTTTCAAATTACTGAGGAACCCTCTACCCATCCGGGGGCACTTTCCCTCTTGTGCGGTTACGATTTGCTTATGTAAAACGATCGAGGATAATAAAGACATTGCGTATCAGTGATATGCCCCAATACTGTTGGTATATCCCCAAGAGACTCTGACATAGCCATGCCTGAACACTATCGTTTTTCCTTGCCTGTAAAAGCAGGTGACCAACGCCAGCTGGGCGAACTGACAGGCGCGGCCTGCGCCACGCTGGTGGCGGAAATTGCCGAGCGGCATCCAGGGCCGGTGGTGCTGGTTGCCCCGGACATGCAAAACGCCCTGCGCCTGCACGACGAAATTCGTCAGTTCACCGACAGTCTGGTATTCAGCCTGGCCGACTGGGAAACGCTTCCCTACGACAGTTTCTCTCCGCACCAGGAGATCATCTCCTCGCGCCTGTCGACGCTGTATCAGCTCCCCAC
The DNA here is from genome assembly GCF_004136805.1 of Enterobacter cloacae complex sp. GF14B. NCBI lineage: Bacteria > Pseudomonadati > Pseudomonadota > Gammaproteobacteria > Enterobacterales > Enterobacteriaceae > Enterobacter > Enterobacter cloacae complex sp. GF14B. Next base: position 2,419 of record NZ_QFRV01000057.1, on the reverse strand, counting down.
CATGCAGCGCGGCGTGCTGATTGTGCCGGTGAATACCCTGATGCAGCGCGTCTGCCCGCACAGCTATTTGCACGGCCATGCGCTGGTGATGAAAAAAGGCCAGCGCCTGTCGCGCGATGCCCTGCGCGTGCAGCTGGATGGAGCCGGCTATCGACATGTCGATCAGGTGATGGAGCACGGCGAATACGCGACGCGCGGTGCGCTGCTTGATCTCTATCCGATGGGCAGCGACCAGCCGTACCGTCTGGATTTCTTCGATGATGAGATCGACAGCCTGCGCGTGTTCGACCCCGACACCCAGCGCACGCTGGAGGAAGTGGACTCTATTAATCTGCTGCCCGCCCATGAGTTCCCGACGGATAAAACCGCCATCGAACTGTTCCGCAGCCAGTGGCGCGACAGGTTCGACGTGAAGCGTGATGCCGAACATATCTACCAGCAAGTCAGCAAAGGCACCCTTCCGGCCGGGATCGAGTACTGGCAGCCCCTGTTCTTTAACGAACCGCTGCCGGCGCTGTTCAGCTACTTCCCGGCAAATACGCTGATTGTTAACACCGGGGATATCGACGCCAGCGCCAGCCGCTTTGAAAGCGAAACGCGCGCCCGCTTTGAAAACCGGGGCGTTGACCCGATGCGTCCGCTGCTGCCGCCGGAAATGCTGTGGCTGCGTACCGACGAGCTCAACGCCGAGCTGAAACGCTGGCCGCGTATGCAGCTCAAAACCGATTCGCTTGCCGATAAGGCCGCCAACACTAACCTCGCCTTCCGGATGCTGCCTGACCTGGCCGTTCAGGCGCAGCAGAAATCGCCGCTGGATAATCTGCGCAAGTTTCTTGAGTCCTTCACCGGGCCGGTGGTCTTCTCCGTTGAAAGTGAAGGTCGCCGTGAAGCGCTGGGCGAACTGCTGGGAAGGATCAAAGTCGCGCCAAAGCGTATTCTTCGCCTGAGCGAAGCGACCGGAAATGGCCGTTACCTGATGATCGGCGCCGCCGAACACGGATTCATTGATACGCTCAATAACCTGGCGTTGATATGTGAAAGCGACCTGCTGGGCGAGCGCGTCGCGCGCCGTCGTCAGGACAGCCGTCGCACCATCAACCCGGACACCCTGATCCGCAACCTGGCCGAACTGCACCCCGGTCAGCCGATTGTTCACCTGGAACACGGTGTGGGTCGCTATCAGGGGATGACCACCCTCGAAGCAGGTGGCATCAAAGGTGAATACCTGATGCTGACCTACGCTAACGACGCCAAGCTGTATGTTCCAGTGTCGTCCCTGCATCTGATCAGCCGCTACGCCGGGGGCGCGGAAGAGAATGCGCCGCTGCACAAGCTGGGCGGCGATGCCTGGGCGCGTGCACGCCAGAAAGCGGCGGAAAAAGTGCGCGACGTGGCCGCCGAGCTGCTGGATATTTACGCTCAGCGTGCGGCCAAAGAGGGGTATGCGTTTAAGCATGATAAAGAGCAGTACCAGCTGTTCTGCGACAGCTTCCCGTTTGAAACTACGCCGGATCAGGCCCAGGCCATCAACGCCGTGCTGAGCGACATGTGCCAGCCGCTGGCGATGGATCGCTTAGTCTGCGGCGACGTGGGCTTCGGTAAAACCGAGGTGGCGATGCGCGCCGCTTTCCTGGCGGTTGAGAACAACAAGCAGGTGGCGGTGCTGGTGCCGACCACCCTTCTTGCCCAGCAGCACTTCGACAACTTCCGCGACCGCTTCGCCAACTGGCCGGTACGTATCGAAATGTTGTCCCGCTTCCGCAGTGCCAAAGAGCAGACGCAGATCCTGGAACAGGCAAGTGAAGGCAAAATTGATATTCTGATCGGCACTCACAAGCTGCTGCAAAGTGACGTGAAGTGGAAAGATCTGGGGCTGCTGATCGTCGACGAAGAGCACCGCTTCGGGGTGCGCCACAAAGAGCGCATCAAAGCCATGCGCGCCAACGTCGATATTCTGACCCTGACCGCAACGCCGATCCCGCGCACCCTGAACATGGCGATGAGCGGCATGCGCGATCTGTCGATAATCGCTACCCCACCGGCGCGCCGTCTGGCGGTGAAAACCTTTGTTCGCGAGTACGACAATCTGGTGGTGCGCGAGGCGATCCTGCGCGAAGTGCTGCGCGGTGGCCAGGTCTATTACCTGTACAACGACGTTGAAAATATTCAGAAAGCCGCCGACAGGCTGGCAGAGCTGGTGCCGGAAGCGCGCATCGCCATTGGTCACGGCCAGATGCGCGAGCGCGAGCTGGAGCGGGTGATGAACGATTTCCACCACCAGCGTTTCAACGTGCTGGTGTGTACCACCATCATTGAGACCGGAATCGACATTCCGACGGCGAACACCATCATCATCGAACGGGCGGATCACTTCGGCCTGGCCCAGCTGCACCAGCTGCGCGGGCGGGTCGGGCGTTCG
>NZ_QFRV01000056.1:0-32109 GCF_004136805.1 Enterobacter cloacae complex sp. GF14B | reverse complement strand
TGAAGGAACTTGCCGATAAGTACGGCGAGGACATCCAGCTGCTGCAGATGCCGGAGAAGGCAGCGGGCAAGGAGAAGCTCTCCTGCGACATGGTGCAGGACATGTGGGCGAAGGTGCTGGCGCTGCCGGAGCAGAAGGCGGCGAGGGTGATTCGGCTGGCGGTGTCTGAGCTGGAGTGACGAAGGGCGCTGGTTTTTTGGGCACTTAGCGCGGGTTTCGCGCGTCGTCGCTTGCATGGCGGCGCGCGACAGGTATAATCCACAACGTTTCCGCATCCCCTTCAGTGCCGAAGTGGCGAAATCGGTAGACGCAGTTGATTCAAAATCAACCGTAGAAATACGTGCCGGTTCGAGTCCGGCCTTCGGCACCATCGGAACATCAATAGACGTCAACGGACGTCTTTTTTTGTGCCTGAAATCCAGTATCCACAAGGCTTCCCTCGCTTTTCCACTCAACCTAAGTCAATCTGATTCAATCTACATCAACTTACTGATGCGGGTACAACTGCGGGTATATCCCGGTTCGATTATGTTTGTACCCACACAGGACCCTTGAAAGGATACTCATCATGGCTCTGAGTGATGTGAAGGTTCGTTCGGCTAAGCCTGAAGCAAAAGCCTATAAACTGACTGACGGCGACGGCATGGTTCTGCTGGTTCACCCTAACGGCTCCAAATACTGGCGGTTGCGTTATCGCTTCGGCGGTAAAGAAAAGATGCTGGCGTTGGGAAAATATCCCGAAGTCTCGCTGGCGGATGCCAGGTCACGGCGGGATGAAGCCCGTAAACTATTAGCTAATGGCGTCGATCCCAGTGAGAACAAGAAAGCCGTTAAGGTAGAGCTGGAGCAAGAGGCGATAACGTTTGAAGTGGTAGCCAGAGACTGGCATGCCAGCAATCAAAAGTGGTCGGCATCGCACAGTGCTCGTGTATTGAAAAGCCTGGAAGATAATCTCTTTTCAGCCATCGGTAAGCGGAACATTGCTGAATTGAAGACACGGGATCTGCTTGTCCCCATCAAAGCCGTCGAGTCATCCGGGCGGCTCGAAGTTGCCGCCCGTTTACAGCAGCGTACTACCGCGATTATGCGCTTTGCCGTTCAGAGTGGTTTAATCGACTACAATCCTGCGCAAGAGATTGCCGGTGCGGTTGCTACGGCGAAAAGACAGCATCGTGCGGCTTTGGAGCTTAATCGTATTCCTGAATTACTTCATCGCATTGATCACTATTCCGGAAGACCATTAACCCGACTTGCTGTCGAACTTACCTTGTTAGTCTTTATCCGCTCAAGCGAGCTGCGCTTTGCCCGCTGGTCAGAAGTGGATTTTGAAACGGCCATGTGGACGATTCCGGGAGAGCGTGAACCGTTGGAAGGCGTCAAACATTCTCAGCGTGGTTCAAAGATGCGGACGCCTCATCTTGTTCCCTTGTCGCGTCAGGCCTTAGCTATTTTGGAAAAGATCAAAAACATGAATGGGAACCGAGAGCTGATCTTTGTGGGCGATCACAATCCACGTAAGCCGATGAGTGAGAATACGGTTAACAAGGCTCTGCGAGTGATGGGCTATGACACGAAAACGGAAGTCTGTGGGCATGGTTTCAGGACAATGGCCTGTAGCTCATTGATTGAATCGGGATTGTGGTCGAGGGATGCGGTGGAGCGGCAGATGAGTCATCAGGAACGAAATTCTGTGCGAGCGGCTTACATTCATAAGGCGGAACATCTTGGAGAGCGTAGGTTGATGTTGCAGTGGTGGGCTGATTATCTTAATGCGAATCGGGAGAAGGAAGTGAGTCCGTTTGATTTTGGGAAGATAACTGCGTTTTAACGGTATTACATCTTAGTATTTTGTACGTAAATTCTGAATTGATAGAAACGAGAGCCTCTCCCTACATCCTGCTCTCAGGCACAAGATGCAATCAAAATGATTGCATCTTGTGCCTGGTTTGATATTGTGATGAACAACAATATCTATTCGAAAGCTCAGATGAAAAACGTTCAGCACCTTTCCTATGCTCAAAGAGAGCGATTGGCATTTATTGATTTCAGTTTGAATTATTTTGGTGAGATCAGTCGCTCTGATTTGAACAATCAATTCCAAACGGGTTTAGCTGCAGCAACACGAGACTTCTCTGCCTATAAAGAGCTCGCTCCTGGTAATCTTGAACTCATCCATAAATCAAAGAGTTATCATCGTAAAAGTCAATTTAAACCGCTTTTTAGGCATGTTCCAGTGCAAATATTACACAGTCTTACAAGAGGGTTTGGAGATGGCTTGTCCTCGTTATCCGGGCCTAACCCATTATGTATTGAAGCGCCACAACTCAACCAACCTTCCACCGATGTTCTATCAGAAGTTATGCGTGCGATTAAACGAAAGCAGTTATTAAAGATAAACTATTTTTCTTTGTCTTCAGGTCCTGGTTGTCGAATAATCGTGCCACACAGTTTGGCGAATAATGGTTGTCGTTGGCTCATTCGTGCCTATGATCGATTGACATCATCATTTAGGGATTTTGGTATCACGCGCGTTAAATCGATCACACTACTTAGTGAAGAGATAAATGAGGGGAAAGAGTCGATTTCAGCAGATAAGCAATGGAACCGAATTGTCGATTTAACACTGATACCTCATCCTAATTCCAGCTATCCCGAAGCCATAGAGCTTGATTACGATATGGCTCATGGTCAGCTAAATGTAGAGTGCCGGGCTGCATTGGTAGGTTACTTATTGAACCGTTTAAACGTCGATTGCTCTCAAAGCTATCACCTCAATTCGACTCATTACCAATTAGCATTAAAAGAAAATGCTGCGCTTTATGGAGTCGAAAACGCTCATTTAGCTCCCGGCTATCAGGAAAACAATAATGAGAAATGAACAACAATTAGCCAGTCTTGGGTTCAAATTTGGTAAAAGCGGCGCACATTCCGCTCGTAGCATGATGATAGAAGAACTTAAAGTATTGCTCATTGCCCATGATAAAAATGCTACTCAGGCTGAATATGAAGATAACATTGTAAACTGTAACAGTTTACTTAAGCCGACAGAAAAATCTCGGAAATTAACATTCCGCTACCTTGTTGATCTTTATGGTCTAGATAATAATATTCCACTTTTTAAGGTGTTTAGAGAATGGTGGGGATTGAGCGAAAGTACTCAAGCGATACTTGCTTTGCAGCTTGCTGTCGCCCGAGATCCATTGCTGCGAGCCTCTACAGAGGTCATTTTGCATCTTGAACCTAAGGAACATCTACCCCGAGAGTATATGGAAGCTTTTTTGGCTAAAGACGATCCAGAACGGTTCAGTGCTACATCTCTCAAATCAATCTCTCAAAATCTTAATGGAACCTGGACCCAAGCAGGCTTTCTATCTGGCAGGGCAAAAAAATATCGTGTGAACCCTCGTGTCAGTTATGTGAATGTTGCTTACGCACTTTTTCTTGGCCATTGCAATGGATTGAGCGGTCAACGTTTATTCGATAGCTTGTGGTGTCGGATTTTATCTCCAGATAAAGAGCAACTCTTTGAATTAGCGCATAGTGCTTCATTAAGAGGGCTGATTAACTTTAAGCAAGCGAGCGAGATCCTTGAAGTTACCTTCCCAAATATTGCGTTACCGGAGGTTTAAGCATGTCAGACAGAATATCGAAATTGCTCACTAGTTTTGAGAGCCATATCAGTATTCCATGGCCAGCAGCTGTTTCTGCAGACGAACGCAGTATTTTTTTGGTTTACAACAAGCAAGATGAGCTGAAGCTACGTGCTCGTGTTGAAGAGTTTGAACAAGCTTGTATAAAGCATAATCACCCGTGGCAACTGCTTGATCTAACTTACAGTTTCGAAAAGTGGATGGCTGCACAAGACTACAAAGAAACATATTTTGAAGATCCTGAGTACTTGAAAGGTTTGTACGGTGATTTTGCGGAAGAGTTAGTTGAAACGCTTACAGCTCAAGTTGATGCATCACAAACTGCGGATGGTGTGGTCGCTTTATTGGGATGTGGGACATTGTTTGGTTTTGCTTCCGTTTCTGGTGTCGTTGAGACATTGGCCGAAAAAGTGTCAGGCCGACTAGTTGTCTTTTTCCCAGGTGAAGTTCAAAACAACAATTATCAATTATTAGACGCAAAGGACGGCTGGGGGTATCACGCCACGGCCATTTCTGCGACTTCCTAAGGAATAGCCATGCTTAATCGCGAAATTTTTGTCAATGATCCCATCAATAGTCGCCTTGCAAACAACGGGGTTGCACAAGTTAAAGATGATGTATCTAAAGGGGCTTTGGATACGTTGGAATACGAATTGCGTACTTTCGTTTGTGATGGTGCGTATGAAAAGGGCTTAGAAAAAATTCTGAGCAACTACCTTTCGGCATTTAAGTCGAACAGTGAGCAGCCAGGAGTTTGGATCAGTGGATTTTTTGGTTCAGGTAAATCTCATTTAGCTAAAATGCTGCGTACATTATGGACCAACCAAACGCTCAATAATGGTTCTGATGCACGCTCAATTGCTGACTTACCTGAGAGCATTGCAAAACAATTAGACGAATTATCTACTCTCGCTGAAGTTAACGGTGGCTTGTATGCTGCTTCTGGCACATTAGGTGCTGGAACGGCGGATAAAGTTCGCTTAGCGTTATTAGGGATTATTTTCAAATCAGCAGGACTACCGGAACAGTATCACTTAGCCCGTTTTATCATGTGGTTGAAATTTAATGGGGTATTTGATCAGGTTAAAGAATTTGTCGAAAGAAGATCAAAGGCTAAAGATGGTGTGGATAGTTGGGTTAAGGAACTGAAAAACCTACATGTTTCACCAATTTTGCATGAAGCTGTATTACAGTCAATCCCCGGAATGGGCTCGGATATTAAAGAGGTCCGGGAAATGCTTCGTGCACAGTACAAGATTGTCGATGATGTCACCAATGACGAAATGGTATCAGCAATTGTCGATGCCATCTCTAAAAACGGTGAGCTACCACTAACCTTAGTGGTACTCGATGAGGTGCAACAATACATTGGTGACAACGTTCAAAGAGCTTTCGATGTTCAAGAAGTGGTGGAGACATGCAGTGGTGCAAGTGCCCTAAAATCCAAAGTCTTATTTGTCGCAACAGGTCAGAGTGCATTAACTGGAATGACCAACTTGCAACGCTTGATGGGCAGATTTCAGGTTCCAGTTCAGCTGGAGGATACTGATGTAGATAAAGTTATCCGCAAAGTTATTTTGCAAAAGAAAGAGTCTGCCAAGCCAGTAATTAGAGCAATGGTTGATGACAACTTAGGGGAAATCTCCCGACATTTGCGCGGGAGCACAATTGAACATCATCGAGATGATGAAAAGTGGATCGTGCCAGATTATCCACTACTTCCCGTGCGCCGTCGTTTCTGGGAACGTATTTTACCGGCCTTAGACAGAACTGGTTCTGGTTCCCAGCTAAGAAACCAACTGCGAGTGGTCCACGAGGCATTAAAAGCTACAGCAGATAAAGAATTGGGTTATGTCGTCCCTGCAGATTTTCTTTATGACCAAATTGCCACTAATTTGCTGCAAACCGGTGTCATTTCCAAAGATATTTATGAAACTATCAGCCGTAAACGTGGTGGTAATGACGATGAACAATTACAAGGTCGTCTATTGGCTTTGATTCTCTTAATCAGAAAACTGCCAGCAGAAATGGAATATGGAATTCACCCAACTGTGGAGACCCTAGCTGATTTACTTCTGGAAGATCTTAATAACGATAAACATAAGCTGCGTCCGTTAGTTCCAAAGATGCTTCAAGCACTGGAGGCTGAGCATCTGATCATGTCTCGTGACACAGAAAACGGGCGTGAATTCAGCTTACAAACTATAGAAAGCCAGGCGTGGTATGACGAATTAAGGCGTCAGGAAAATGATTTGCTAGGAAACCCTCAAACCTTAGAAGCGTATCGAACAAAAGAGATTCAGAACTACATTCGTAAACAGGTTGCACAAGCGCGTATTGCTCAAGGAACCGTTGCTGAGCCAAGACCTATAGCTATCTATTTTGAATCTGAGTTGCCTGCTGATGCAGATAAGCGTATTTGTGCGTGGGCTCCAGAACAAACAGAAAAGCAATTTAATGATTTATCGCGCGGCTCTGATCCTGATAGTGCCACCATTTATATCTACGTACCAACGAACCACCGTAGTGATTTGCAAAAAGCCATAGTGAGCTTGAAAGCTGCTGAAAATACCTTGGAAATTCGCGGTAGTGCAGCTACCGGGCCTGGTAAAGATGCGAAACAAGCAATGGAAACTCTTTTGCAAAGTGCTGAGAAAACAAAGAATAGCTTACTTAAGGAGATTTTTGGTTCGATTCAAGTCCGTTTAGCTGGTGGGCAGGAAGTCGAAGGGGACTCTCTTGCTGCTCAGATTCAAAGTGCTGGTGAAATAGCCTGCCAACGTCTATATCATAAATTTAAAATGGCAGATGATCGTGGTTGGGCCAAAGTTTACGAAGTTGCTAGTCGCTTAGCAGACCCCAATGCGTTAGAAAAAGTGGGCTACAGCGGCGAAGCGGACAAACAACCCGTATGTGCAGAAATTTACCGCTTTATTGGTACGATGAAGACAGGTAAAGAAATTCGTGAAAACTTCAAAGATGCGCCTTATGGGTGGGGTAACGATGTGATTGATGGAGCTTTGTATGCCATGTTAGCAGCCGGTGTATTAAAAGCTTCTGATATTCAAGAGCGCGTTATTGATGCAAAAAGCCTTGATCGTAGTTCTTTGACACAAACTAAATTCCGTCCTGAAACCGTTACGCTTTCGAAAATACAATTAATCAAAGTTCGTGGTGTTGTTTCAACGCTGCTTGAACAAGCATGTAATGCGGGCGAAGAAGCAGCTAAATTGCCTCTGGCAATTATCAACGCGAAGAATGTAGCGAATCAAGCTGGTGGCTTAGCCCCATTACCGATAGCACCAAGTACCGCAATGCTTACTGAGCTGGAAATGTATTCGGGCAATGATCAGTTGCAAAAAGCATTTGAGTATCAAGATCAACTAAAAAGTGATTTTGAATCCTGGAAAGAACAGGCTCATAAAGCCAGCTTACGTACAAAACTTTGGAGAAAACTGGACTCTCTAATGGGCTACTGTTCTGGTCTGGTGATTTACAACGAACTCGTAAATGAAAAAGAAGCCATCTTGGCTAACCGTAGCTTGTTAGATGACCCGTGCCCGGTGGATCCGTTGTTAAAAAGAGCAACCAATGTATTACGTGATGCTCTCACCAGCCATCGTGAACAATACGAGCAAGAATATCGCACCTGCATGGCTGAACTGCTGGATGACGAAAATTGGCAGCAACTAGATGAGGCTAAGCGGAATAGTTTCTTGCAGAAACGTCACCTGGATGCAGTGCCTGAAATTAATATCAGCGATTTGGATTCTATTTTGAGTTCCTTGGATGATATCAGCTTTGCGCGTTGGAATGACAAAACGGCAGGACTACCAAGTATTTTTAACCAGGTTTTGAAAGACGCCATTAGCGAACTACAGCCAAAGACTCGATATGTGAAACTCAATAAATCAATCATCAAATCCGAGCAAGAGTTACTAGACTGGTTAGCTTACGTTGAGCAAGAATTGCGCTCTCAGTTAGAAAATGGTCCAGTCGTACCAAGCTAATGTTTGATTCCTAAAAATAACCCGCCAACAGGCGGGTTTCAGTTTACAACGATTTAAGAAGAACTCATGAGACAACCACTCGATAAAATATTACGTAAAAAGCTAGAAGATACGGTCGTTAAAGCTCGCGATATCGTTGAAGTTGCAGTAAACGAAGCTTTACAACGTTTAGGGGTTGCTGATAATCAGGCTCCAGGTTATCTCAATGACGAACAGCGCGCACTTCGTAATGATTTGCGTGCCCACGCCCGTCAGCTGGGGGATAAGCTCACTGATGGAAAGCAAGAAATTGAACGTTTAGCCAATGAGATGGCGTATGAGCATTGGCACAGAATGTTATTTGCACGTTACTTAGAGCAAAATAATTTATTGATGTATGACGAATACACACCTGTTACGCTTGATGAGTGTTTTGAACTGGCTGAAGAAGAGCCTGATTGTAAAGATGGTTGGGAGCTGGCTGGCCGTTTAGCCCAAAAGATGTTGCCACAGATCTTCCGTGCTGACTCACCAATATTTGCAGTTAAGTTATCCATCAACCATATCAATGAGCTTGAAAACCTGATTTCAGCGATTGACCCTGCAACCTACCAAGCGCAAGACAGTTTAGGTTGGTGCTATCAATTCTGGCAAAACAAAAAGAAAAAACAGGTCAATGAATCTGGTGTTAAAATCGGCGCTCAAGAACTTAGCCCAGTAACACAGTTATTTACCGAACCTTATATGGTGAGTTTTTTGCTAGATAACGTATTAGGAGCATGGTGGGCTAGTAAACGTTTGACGCAAGATGACTATATTCGTGCCAATAATGAGCAGGAATTACGGAATAAAGCATCTATTACGGGTGTACCGCTAGAGTATTTACGTTTTATCAAAAATGAAGAAAGTGGCCAGTGGCAACCAGCAACGGGTGTCTTTAAAAAATGGCCTGCACATCTTAGTCAACTGAAAATTCTTGATCCTTGCTGTGGCTCCGGTCATTTCCTGGTTGCTGTATTCTTGATGTTAGTACCGATGCGTATGCAGCTTGAAGATTTATCAGCAAAAGAGGCCTTAGATAGTGTACTACGAGAGAACATTCATGGTTTAGAGTTGGATCAACGTTGTGTAGAGCTAGCTGCCTTTGCACTAGCCTTAGAAGCTTGGCGCTATCCAAATGCAGGTGGGTATCGCGTTCTACCTGAGCTACAATTAGCTTGTTCAGGTATATCGATCACTGAGGCGCAAAAAGAGTGGAAAGACTTAGCAAAGGGTGATGATACACTTTCTGAGGCAATTTCTTGGATGAAGAATACGTTTAGAGATGCCTCATCTTTAGGTAGTTTGATTGATCCAACAATGTGCGTTAGTAAAACTCAAACACCTCCTTGGGAATTGTTGCAGAGAGGGATTGAAATTAAGTCAGAAGCAAGCAAAGAGGCAATTGTCTCAGTTCATGGATTAGCTAAAGCTGCGGTGCTATTGTCAACTAAATTCCATTGGGTTACTACGAATGTGCCATTCAGGCAGATGGATGATTGTTGCGATGAGCTCAGAACCCTCGCCTTGAAAAAATACAGTGAGGCGAAGACCGATTTATCGACTGTTTTTCAAATGAGGATTATGGAGTTACTCGACATAAATGGTGTGTCTAGCTCTGTTATTCCACAAAGTTTTCTATACAAGGATTACTACTTAAAATACAGAGAGTATTTATTCAGTAATAACTCTATCCCTATGATTGTTCGTCTGGGGTCTGGGGCCTTCAGAGAAATAACCGGTGAGGAGGTTAAGGTCGCATTAACTATAATAATGCCACAAAAACCTGTTGAGGGTTATAGTATTTCTCAGTTGGATGTATCTGAACTGAGTTTGTTTGATAAGGAAGTGCAGTTACCTGTGGCAAGTTTGCTCAACATCCCACAGAATAAATCATTGCGGACAAAAAAGAAAATAGTGGCAGTTTCAATTGAGAATCATTTAACTTTGATTGAAGATAAGTGTTTTTTCTCTAATGGAATTCAAACGGGTGATTATCCTAGGTTTGGTCGTAATATTTGGGAGCTTGCAAATTATAATGGTTGGAGTTTTCAATTAACTACAGTTTTACAATCCCAGCTGTTTTCAGGACGTTCAAAATGTATATTTTGGGGGGAGGGGCAGTTGGTTAGCTTTATAGAATCAAAACTAGGTGAAGGAAAATCAGGATCATGGTTAAGAGGGACTAGTTATAAAAAATCAAAAGGGGTTGCTATAAGTGCTATGGGGGAAGTAAAAGCCACTTTATATAATGGGGAGTATTTTGATGATAATACTATTGTCATCATTCCTAAAGATGAAAATGATCTACTTTCCGTATGGGAAACATGCTCTTCACAAAGTTATAACACTAAAGTAAGGGCAATTGATCAAAGCAATAAAGTTCGTGGGGCTTTGTTAAGGGTTAGTCTAGATGATGCTCAAGCGAGTTATGAGCTGCCTTCCCCATATTCAGACGACCCAACGCAATGGATTTTCCATGGCCACCCATGCGCCTCGGTCATTTGGAATGAAACAACTAAAACTATAGCTTTTGGCAAGTACCGCCAAGATAATTCTGTATTGCAAGTCGCTGTTGCCCGTTTGCTGGGTTATCAGTGGCCTGCTGAGTTGGATTCTGAAATGGATCTGGCTACAGAAATGCGTCAAGTTATGAGGAAAAATGCTGATTTTGATGGTTTGGTTGATGAAGATGGCATTGTCTGTATTCCTGCCGTACGAGGTGAGAAAACTGCTGCGAAGCGTTTAGCCGATATTTTATACAAAGCCTATGGTGATACCTGGAGCAGTTCTGTAGAAGACAACTTGCTAAAATCAGTGAAAGCCAAAGATTGGGAAAGCTGGTTGCGAGATAAATTTTTTGAACAGCATTGCAAGCTCTTCCAGCATCGCCCTTTCATTTGGCATATTTGGGATGGCCTGAAAGACGGGTTCTCGGTATTAGTGAATTATCATAAGTTAGACTACAAAGGAATGGAGCGCCTTATTTATACTTATCTGGATGACTGGATTAGCATTCAGAAACGTAATATTGTTGATAGCATTGATGGGGCTGATATTCGACTAACTGCGGCAGAGAATCTAAAAGCGCAATTAGAAGCTATTCTTGAGGGTGAAAAAGGGCTCGATATCTTTGTGCGCTGGAAATCGCCTGAAGAGCAACCTATTGGCTGGAATCCTGACCTCAATGATGGAGTTCGTTTAAATATTCGCCCATTTATGCTTGCAAAAGATGTTGGTAAAAAAGGTGCCGGGGTACTCCGTGTACAGCCTAACATCCACTGGAAGAAAGATCGTGGTACCGATGTCGAATCTGCACCGTGGTATAAACTTGGTTTGCAATACGGTGGGAATCTTGGTGACAGGATCAATGATCATCATTTGACGCTGGCAGAGAAAAGAGAAGCCCGAGAAAATAAAGGATTATAAAATGTCAAAAAATATTACGGGGGCAGAATATGCCCTCTCAAAAATATTCAGCTCTGATTTTGATTATGAGATCCCTCCCTATCAGCGTCCATATGCCTGGACGACAGAGCAAGCGGGTGAGTTGTTTGATGATCTAAATGATTTTTACCAATATGAAAAAGATGAAACTTATTTTCTTGGAAGCATTGTATTAATAAAACAAGAAAGCAGACCTCATGCTCAGGTAATAGATGGGCAGCAACGATTAACCACTCTGACAATTTTAATCGCTGCGTTAACTAATTTAATTGATGATGAAGACGCTAAAGCTGAATGTTTCGCTTATATTCAAGAGCCTGGAAAAAAATTGCAAGGGATTCCAGCTAAACCGCGATTAGCTCTGCGTCAACGCGATCGCGAATTTTTTGCTTCAACTGTCCAATCATTAAAATTTTCTGAGTTAGCCTCTATTGATTCTGCGACATTGAAAAACGAGTCACAAATTAATATTCAGAAAAATGCCTTACTCTTGCAAATTAAATTGCAGCAGGCATTTGTCGATACTGACGCTTTAATAAAATTTGGTATTTTTTTGATGACTCGGTGTTTTTTAGTTGCTGTGACCTCACCAAGCCAGCAGTCTGCTTTTCGTGTATTTTCGGTTTTGAATAATCGCGGTATGGATCTTTTACCTTCGGATCTAATTAAAGCTGATGCGATTGGTAAAATTACCGAATCGAAACGTGATGCTTTTAATGATAAATGGGAAGAGATTGAAGTAGATACGGGAAGAGAAGGATTGAATGCTCTTCTTACGTATATACGAATGATTTATGCCAAGACCAAAGTGAAACGTGTGTTGTTGGAAGAGTTTCGAGAGCATGTTCAATCAAAAATTCATGATCCTGAAGTGCTGATCAATGAAGTCATAGCTCCTTACGCTGATGCCTACTTGGTTGCTAGAGATGCTCGTTATTTGTCATCGACAAATGCTGGAGACATTAACCAATTGTTGCATTGGCTAAACCGCATTGACAATTCAGATTGGTTACCGGTAGCTATTCAATATTTATCAAAATTTGGTTCAGATAGCTCAGCTGTCATGGATTTTATGTTCCGGCTCGAGCGCTTAGCCGCGAAACTTCATATTTGTGCTGCCAACATTAACGAACGCATTGAGCGTTATGCGAAAGTGTTAATTGAACTTGATAATGCAAATTCTACAGAGATTAGCTCAGTAAATTTATCTCAAGAAGAAGCAACAGATTTTATTAACCAAATCGATGGTGATGTTTATTATTTGACTGCCCGTCGACGTAATTATCTTATCTTGAGAATTGATTCATTTTTATCTGATGGAGCGGCTAATTACGAACACTCTCTTCTGACCATTGAGCATGTGTTACCACAGACGGTAGAAGAAGGAAGCCAGTGGGATATAAATTGGCCAAATGTTGCGCAGCGAGAAGAGTGGACACACCGTCTCGCTAATCTCGTGCCACTAACACAGAGAAGAAATTCACAGGCCTCAAACTTCGACTTTGAACGTAAAAAAATGGCATACTTTGCAGGACAAAATGGTGTGTCGTCGTACGTATTGACTACGCAGGTATTAAATACGGGTGAGTGGATGCCTCCTGTACTAGAAAGTCGACAACATGATTTGATTGAGTTGTGTAAAGCGAACTGGAAACTATATGTTAGTAATCAATAAATTGATCGATCAGCTTCGTAGCTCTGCTGCCTTTAACAAAAGTGTTCAGGTCCCACCTGCTGCCATTTTGTGGACGGACATTGATAGACAGTGGCAGTCAGCAATGCCCTACATTAAGCAGCAGCTGCCTGAATTGATTGAACTTGGTGATTATAATCCTGATCTTCGTACTGGCCCGGCAATATGGGTGAAATGCGCTATTGCTGGTGTGCTTGAAGAATGTGTTTTACCTGAAGGAAAAACCCCGATTATCTATCTACCTGGTGTCGGTCGTAAAGATTTACGAGCAATTGAACAATGTCCTGAGTTTCTTAAACCCTTAGCTGAATTGCAATATCGCGGTTGTTGGTGGTCTTATAATTCCGCGGGTCGTGATTGGTCTGTGGGTTCGTTCCTCACAAACCCTAAAGCTGGTGTCGAGTTGGATCTTGCAAAAGACAAGAAGACACATGAAGCTATTTTGCAGGTACTGCCAGATCTCTTAGAGACGCCAGTTGTAAGTATGCAAGGTAAAAAACTTGAAGCAGAGGATTTCTACTCAATTGTTCTTGATGATATTGCACGAGATATCCTAGGTTGGCTTAATAATCCTCAAGAGAAAGAAAAACTATGGCAGGGGAGTCGCTGGGATATTTTCACTAATTCATGCCAGATGCAATATGGCTTTATTCCAAACAAGGAAGGTGTGGTTCAAGCTTTACAATTGCTATGCCAGGCTGAAGGCCAATGGAAAGGAATATGGCACCGATTTGAGGAAACAGCTAATAATTTGCCATTACTAGTGAATCAACTCAAAGCTATTCAGCCAGCCGATCTAGTTGTGCTATTTCCAGAAAACTATTTGTCTAAAAACTTGGAGGACGAGCAGTTAATTGAATCCGCATTTCGTAAGATTGAGGGACAAGGGCGTCAGGAGCTAAAGGCAGTTTTCAGTGATCTTTGGCTAACTCAGAAAGAACGTAAGACATGGATATGGCATCGTTTGGAGCTGTCACCTTGGCTAAGCGTGTTGGAAGATATGATGATGGTAATTGAGCACACGGAAATCAATTTTTCCGGTAGTACACCAGAATCGATGGCTGACCATTTTAAGGAACAATTTTGGCAAGCGGATGCTGCAGTGTTAAGTGCAATGTCCAAAGCGAAAGATATCCACCAGCAAGAGCTGATTGCAAATGTGCTTGGTATTATTTACACGCCATGGCTCGAAAAGACGGCATTAAAATTTCAGCAATTAGTAGCCCAGTTTGGGTACCCTGGTGATAACCAGGTTAGAGAAAATACAGCTCAATACACAGTTGGTAGTCAGGTTGTGTTTTTTGTAGATGGTTTGCGTTTTGATACAGCTAAAATGCTGGAAGAGAAACTGTTCAATTGCGGTATTGAGAGCCATTTAACATCGCGTTGGGCTGCATTACCTTCCCTTACTGCAACGGCCAAAGCTGCTGTAACGCCAATAGCTGATATGCTGACGGGTAATGATACTAATGATGATTTTATTCCTGTTTTAGCCGACAGCCATTCGTCATTTAGCAGCCATTATTTGAAAAAATTGTTGGAAGAAAAAGGCTGGCAATTTTTGGATGGACTTGAAACCGGTGAGCCACAAGGCGGTTATGCTTGGGTACAAACAGGTGACTTGGACCATTTAGGTCACGATCATCAGCGCCAAATGCCTCAATATATCGATAAGGTTCTTGGGGACGTTGTATCTCGAGTAAGTGGTTTGTTTGATGCTGGTTGGAAGCGTATAAAAATCGTTACTGACCATGGTTGGTTATGGGTTCCTAATGGCTTACCAAAAGGGGAACTCAATAAATCACTAGGTAAGAACCGTCAGCGACGCTGCGCTATTTTAAAAGACAATGTGCAGTACGATGGTTTAGTAGTTCCTTGGTTCTGGAATTCCAATGTATCTGTGGCTATGGCCCCTGGAATTTCAGGTTATATTTCGGGTGATTATTACAATCATGGTGGTATATCACTACAAGAGTGCTTAACACCAGTAATAGATCTAAGAAAGCAGGGTTAGTAATGATAGGAAACTAGTTATTAATGAACCAGCGGCCAAAAGGCATTAAATACCTAGAGGCCCCTTCAGGATATACCTGTAGTATCTACCTTATAACTGTTTCAGCTCAGCTAAAGTAGATACTGTAGCGAGGCGCTTTAATATTTGGAAGAAAACACCTAAAAATTATAATTTTTTATCGGAAAACACTTTTATGGCGAATGCTTGTCGTTTCGATATTTTCTGAAGTTATAATTTTTTCATTCGATAATATTTGAGAAAATGAGCCTCGCTTATACAGTAAAATTAGCGTGTCATCATACTCTGTATTTAAGGCATCACAGATTTCTGCCATATCATCAATATCCATAGCGCGTTTAAATGCATCCATCTGACCTGAAAGGTTATAAATGCTAAAGATACTTGCCATAACTCGTTTATCTTCAGTTTTTTCGCCACCACCAGGTTTTACAATATGGTTGAATTCGACTTCTTCACCTTGATCTAATCGCGATGTGAAAGAAAGGGCTCGTGATTTTGCACAGCTTGGAGTCCCATCATCATATGTGGCACCATTAACCCACTGAGCTTCTACCCAGTTTTGATGCTCACCTCTAAGAGCTCGTCCTTTTTTTCTATAGGGTCCTTCTTCGCTTAGAAGTTCTTTGCGGATGATTTCTATCGCATCTAATAACTCGTTATCATCGGTATAAGTTGAAAAATCAAAGTTCGGGTTACTTAACTTACCAGGCACGGAAATATACCCTTGCGTTAAGAAAGTAGCAGTATCATCAATTTTTGTTGTCACCTTGATTTCTGGTGCCGGAGCAACACTAGTTCCCCTGTCAAAACCTCTTATGTCGTAACGAGAACATATTTGTTCAAAGATCTGCTGGAGTCCTTCGAATTCCTTGGTGTCATCCTGAGATTCGAGGTGATCAAGTAGTTCACTATAAGCGCGAATGGCATCTAGATTAGTGTAGTGTTTAGCCCTTGTGTTTTGATGATAACCACAAGACCGGCCTATATTCGCTTGAACAACAGCTGCAATGTTGGCAATAGTACTATCCCAAGTATTGATTACTGCGTTTTTCATTTCCTGGCCAAAGTTTACTCCGGCCCTAAATCCAGCAACTGTAATGGCAATTAGTTTTTCATCAAATAATGTTGCAGTTTCAAATTCACGTCTGAAGTCATCGATAGAGCATAATTCATGATCATCAATTCCGACGAGCTTCTGGCCGATGATATAAATATGCTCAGCCTCTATGCCATTGTCGAGTAGAATTTGCCTGGCGAGGTTAGCTTGGCTACTCGGAACACGGATTAATGACCACCCTGCACCATCGTAGTCCTTAAACTGTCGGATAAATCGTTTACGTAATAGAGAGTCTTGACAAAAATCTCTATAATCTTCGTCAAGTTTTATTATTTGGTTATGGCAGTGCATTTGGCGAATACCATGGTATTCAGCGCTGGTTTTATGGAATACAAGAGAAGTATTGAAGTTATGGCGAAGTATCGAATCCCCTCCTACTGCATAAAGTGCGCTAAAGGGAGTTGCTGATATGAAAACAACCTTACATTCTTGATTTTCAAACTCTAAATAGTTGAATATCTTATCATAGCGTATGCTGTCACTACTGGAACCATAGTGACATTCATCAATAATGATGAGTTTGGGATTTTGGTGTCTGAATTGAGTTTTTATGATGATATCGAAATTGATAAAATTACTCACAACGACATTTTTACAGTATGATAGGTCCCGTTTGGCCTGCTCCTGCAAACTAATATCGCCCATCGTTACAAGATATAATGTGTCCTTTAGTAATTTACGATTACCAATCACCTCATCCGAAAGTGAAAGTCGCTGCAGTCCAGCAAGGGCGAGAGCAATACCTGATTTACCAGATTGCATTTCAGCAGCCAAAACTACTGCACGAGAGCCTGATAATAATTTAGAGAAAGTTTTATTTGCTGCTATTCGTTGATGCTCAAATGTTTGAGCTTCAAGTGTTTCTTTGACATATAGGCGATGTTTATTTTCAATATTCATAATGGGCTTGATGCTAGTTGACGAAAGGGGCTCCGAGGCACCATGAACTAGTAAGTAACATCTGTTTTATCGGAGAAATGGGATTCATTACTTAACTCCCCAGACTTTTCAGGTAGCTCATTGTGCTGTTTTTTAGCATTTGAGCGTTCAATGTCATATTCACCGCGTTTGTAGAGCACGATCAGAGTATCATCACGTTCAATACCAAAATAGTCGCACATATCCCAGACGTCTTCAGTTGTCATTATTATTTTTTTAACATTTCTTCGGGAAATATTGTAGATACTAAAAATCGTAGCGGTAACCAATTTGTTTTCAGACAGTTCACCTGAACCTGGAGCCACTACTCGGTTAAACTCAAGGAATTCACCATTGTCGAGCAATTGAGTATAGAACTTGGTTTTAGCCTTTTGCGTACCATCTGCTTGTGCTTTTTCGGGATTATTGAAGCTATCTCCATTAACCCAATGTGCTTTGATCCAGTTCTTTTTTTTGCCCCGCATAGCTCGATTGCCTTTGACACTAGGCGCACCTTTAGCCGTTAATTCGTTGCGTATGAGTTCAATTGCCTGTAGAAGGATTTTATCTTTAGTGTAGTGGCTAAAATCGGTGCCTTCTTGAAGTAATTTGGCCGGAACAGCAATATAACCATCGGTTTTATAGGTCTCAACATCACCAATAGGGCGACGACGTTTATACTTAATTGTTAGACCAACATCTAACCCATTTACATTGTATTCCTGACACACGTCTTCGAAGAACTCCCTTATTCCGTCAAAGTCTGATGCTGCATAGTCAGAGCAAGTTTGTTCCAGGTAACTGAGGATCGCGCCATAAGCCTCAGCTGCGTTTAAATTGGTGTAGTGCATGGAAGAATTATTACCATGATAACCACAGGCCCGGCCGATATTAGCCTGTACAACAGCAGCTACACTGGCAACAGTGCTGTCCCATGTTGAAATGAGGTTGTTTTTCATCATTGCGCCAAAATTAATTCCTGCCCTAGCTCCTGCAACAGTGATGGCTATCAATTTATCTTCAAACAGTAATGCATCATCGAATTCTTTTTTAAATCGTTCGATACTGCAATGTTCGTCTTCAGGAACACCACTTAGTGAATTGCCGAGTATATAGATTGAGTGCTTGTCTATGCCTTTAGAAATTAGGAATTGTTTTGCTTCCATAGCTAAGCCCGCGGGAACGCGCACCAGCGACCATCCCATCTCTTGATGAGCTAAAAATTGTTCAATGAAAGAATCTCGTTCTTGAGATGGGTATAAGAAATTTTTAGAATTGTCTTCTAACCCTATAACTTTTCCATTTCTGAGCATTTCTCGGACACCGTAGTATTCATCACTGGTTTTGTGGAACACTAAGCGGGTATTGAAGTCACGTCTTAGAATCGAGTCCTTGAGCGCATTATTTGCAATATCTCGTGCTTCCTGTAGCAATTGAATGTCATTGCTTTTTTCAGCTTCTTGTTGCAAGTCAATTGCATCCTGATATTCAGTGTCTGCGCCATACAACGCCCCAAATGGCGTAGCTGAAATAAATACAACTTTGCACTTGTCGTTCTCTTGTTCTAAGTAGTCAAATATTTTGCTGTAACGAACGGCAGATACATTCGAGCCATAATGGCATTCGTCAATAATAATAAGCTTAGGGGGATTACCTTTAAATTCTGCTTCTAGTGCTTTTTCAAAATTGACAAAGTTACTTACAACAACGTTTTTGGCCTCTTTGAGATCTTGCTCTGCTTGTTCTTTCAAAGCAGTATCTGGCATGGTTACTAGGTAAAGCGTGTCTTTAAGTTGCTTTCGGTCACATATATCCTGATCGTTCAAACTCAGCCTTTGAAGACAGCATAGTGCTAAGGCAATCCCAGATTTACCCGCTTGCATTTCTGCTGCTGTAACAACGGCTCTGACATTACCAGAGAGCGCTTCAAATGTTTTGGTCGCAGCATTAACTTGATGAGCATGAAGGCTATTGCTTTTGAGGAGTTCATAGACAAGATGTCGAAGTTTATTTGCTTTCTCAGTCAAGATTAATCCATGATTTTTATAGAATGGTTTGTGTCTGAGCGAATTATAACCGTTTTTTTGGGGAGATCAATTCACGTTACTTATAAAGAGCACCATTATTTCTCTCTCAGTAAAGGTATTAAAAATAATGACTAAACCCTGTGACCTGCCCCCAGTATTAGATACAACTATCAGTTAGTAATGGACTGACCCCGCCCCGGTACCTCAAAATTATTCTTGGGTAGCAGGTAATGCAGCCAAATCACTACAC
This sequence comes from Enterobacter cloacae complex sp. GF14B, assembly GCF_004136805.1. NCBI lineage: Bacteria > Pseudomonadati > Pseudomonadota > Gammaproteobacteria > Enterobacterales > Enterobacteriaceae > Enterobacter > Enterobacter cloacae complex sp. GF14B. Next base: position 12,944 of record NZ_QFRV01000056.1, on the reverse strand, counting down.
CACTGACCTTCTGGTAAAACCTTGTTGATGTGTTGCTGGATACCTTCTCTGGCCTGTTGGAACTTGCTGGTATCGGCAGAACTTGCCCGTTGGCAGTAGAGCGATGAGGCTTTACTTAACTGCTCAAGTGCTCTCAAGCGCCAGCCACGCCGCTCGGCATCACTACAACATCCAGCTAGACTATCCCGGCAGACTCTTAGCCGGGTGATGCGTAAACGGTATTCCGCCACTTTTACCGCGATCGTGTTCTCTGGTTGTTTCATTTTTGATTTTCCTTGTTTGACAGGTATGAGAAATACCCGGCAGGTGAGCTGCCGGGTATAAATGGAGTTGTGGAATTGTTGATTCACTATAGGTCGGAACGTTAAAGTTCCAGCGGCAGGTCCAGTCATGTCCGCGAGGGCATTATTTATCTCCGTACTACCGGTGTTAGTACAGGATGCAGAGCCAGTTGCGTAGCCGTAGGATCAGGGGTCTGACTTACGCGGACGCCCTGCCGCTGATCGTGGAGGAACATCATTGCAGCCGTATGCACACAAACCGTCCTTTTGTTCTTCCTTAGCCAGATAGCTCAGGACATGGCGAATATTCAAAATGCTGGCTGGATCGTTATACCTAACAGGAACGTCTATATTTACCGGATATTGCGGCTGGTATTGACATCTATATGCCCATCCTTCCCAACGAGTTATTTCATTCCACATCTTGCTCGCTTTAATGGCAAAAGGATAAGGCCTCTGTGTTTTTTGTCTGTCCAGCCAGAATACGACATGCGCATGGTATCTATGTCGTTCAGTCCATTCGACAACCCAGAAATAGCCCACCACACCTTTCTCTTTTGTCATTTTCTCCATTAGTACACGCAAGTCATGTTCAAGTGTTTGGTGATTTAAGTGTGAATACCTGGCACTCTTCTTTTTGTAGAAAAAATCCATACGTAATGCCAAAAGGCATGAGTATCTGTTTATCATTTCATCGATGTGTGCATTGAGAACTGAAGCTAGGAACCAGTCTTCATTAAAATTTCTATCTGAATTTTTGAGCATGATTATTCCACTTCTGATGATGAGAGAGGTCAGTGCAAGCACTAAGTTCGTGATGTTTCATGCAATACTTTTCTTTAAGGTAATGCTGAGCTGATACTTAAATTAATTATTGCTTTAAAGATGAGGCTGGTTGTTGCAATAGTATTTGCGAGGGTGTTTAAAAGAGACATTGATAGTAAGCGGTGAATATAAGAACAAATGAGAGTGAGTATAATTATATTAAAAACCTATATTAAATTACGTAACCTTCCTGTGTTAAACACCAACATTAAATATTCTAACCTCGAGATGCTTGTATTCTTTCCAGCATCCATTTTTCCACTTCGCTTTTTAGCCAGCGTGAACTGCGACCCAGTTTAATTGGTGCAGGGAACGCATTCTCTGAAATTAATCGGTAGAACCATTTGTCTGTCATGTTTGTATAGGCGGTGATGAACGTCATATCAACGAGCTGATCATTCAGTAAAGATGTGGTTGTCTGGGTGCTGGATGATATCGGATGAGTTTTGTTTGTCATGGAAATGCTCCCGCAATTTATAGTGATGTCGGGAGAGGGCCTGTTGCCATCGATGGAGGAACGGGCATCCTTCTCATACCATTAGCTGATAAGTAGAAAATTACATCAGCTGGTTTTCACCAGCTAGTAGTGCTGTCAGTGCATAACGTGTCCGGCTCTGTAACGTCTGATAATAAGAACAGAACTGCCGTGAGCTACGTTCGCGGAGCATGTGACAATGTAAAACATAGTGAATGCCTGCCACAAATTTCTGTATGCTGTACAAGTTTTATGAATGATCATTTTTACCTGGCAAACCGCTGAAAGTCCCTTTTTTTAGAGGTTATCGTCGATTTTACTCTTACAAAAAACTTACAATTTTCGAGCTATTTTCATTCAAAATGAAAACTTGTTTACTTCATAATCGATTCATTGTAAGTACTATTTATGGTGGATTTTACTACAGGAGGTAACGGTGATTGATAGTGATAATGAGAACTATTATCTAAAAAGGATTGGTAAACTGGGCGCTGAAGAATTAGCAAGGCCAGAAGAATCTCCTTATGAGGGAGTGAACCGCTTTACCAGTCCTGAGAGCAAATTTAGTGTCGATTCTTTGCCAGAAGACGAGTCTGCGCAGGCAGCCGAGGATTGTGATATTGAAGACAGGACAGGAGAAACGGCCTCAGGCAATCCGATATCTGAAAGCAGCAAAAACGCCACTGGGGCTGATGAAGCTATTAAGCGTTTGATGCAAAATATACAGGCTGGGGAAAAACGCAATGTTAAAAGTAAAAGTCTTCATGGTGGAGATTCTTCATGTCTACAAGACGTCGATTTAAAGTGGTTGAAGGGGGCGGTTAATTCACGTGCTATTTTTTGGTTTTGGGCGTATATACGAAAAGCCTCTGCGCGGGAGCTTTGTTTACCTGAAAACACTGCGGGGTTAATTCCGGAGTGGGATCGAAAAGAGGAAAACTTATACTCTTTTTTCAGACTCCCTGGTAATCCAACTAGTTCAGCTGAAAGAAGCCGGGTGATTATTACCTTCATGAATGAACTTTCTTGTTCCCTCAGTCCAGAACAAAGTAAGAAAACATTCGATTATATTCGTGGTATCTGGCTTGTTTTTAATAGTCAGGTTCAAAGCCCCAAATGGTTAAAGAAAAATGATAACGAAGCCATTGAGTGGGCGTGGTCATATTTGTCAAAGAAAAAGGATATAAAAAGAAATGTTCTGTCATGGTTCAAACCAGCAGATCTTAATGAGCGATATATTGGTGTAATGGGCGCGATTGATTGCTGGGCCATCCCGAATAAATTGGATGTGGGAAATTATAGAAAATTTCTGGATGACAAAGATGCACTTCTAAAAAATATGAGGAATTCCTTTAAGCAACGAAAAAGAAGGTCTGGAAAAAATGATTTGACAATCTCTGCCAAAGCCAGCAAGGAATTATCTGAGTTAGCAGTGGCACTTGATAAAAAAGAGATTAGAGTTATTGAAAAACTTATTCGTGATGAGTATCTAAGATATAAAAGCAAGCTTTTTGATTACAAAAATCCATCATAAATAGGTAACGATAACTCCAAAAAATATAACGCCTACATTACTCATGTGAGTCGCCGGGAGAAAAATTTCCCGGCATAGTTTTTTCACAGGAGTAAATCATGCCTCAAATCCCCGATCCGCAGGATACCAGTGATGCGGTGCGTACCTGTCTCAATCTCTTACCCCGGCAAGCTACTGAACGTATTCTGTCCCGCCTCAAGGAGGCGATTAACTATGAACCCGTTATAGGCATCATGGGCAAAAGTGGTGCGGGCAAGAGTTCATTATGCAACGCGCTTTTTCAGCAACCCGTCTGTCTGACCAGTAATTTGCTAGGCTGCACCCGGGAACCCCAGCGTCTGTTACTCACCGTTGGTGAGCGCAGCATGACACTGGTGGATTTGCCTGGGGTGGGCGAGACACCGGAATACGACGAGGAATATCTGGCGCTCTATAAGGCGTTGCTGGTAGAGCTGGATTTGATTATCTGGGTACTGCGTGCCGATGACCGTGCCCGGGCAACGGATATCACGGCATACAGGGCACTGATGGAAGCCGGTGCCGACCCTTCACGTTTCCTGTTTGTACTGACTCAGGCCGACCGTATTCCACCCCTCAGGGATGATGAGCCCTGGCAGGCATCACCTTCTTCTGAGCAATGCCTTTCACTGGCTGCAGTCAGTGCGCAGGTTGCCGGTCAGTTGCCGTCCTCTTTCCCGGTCATGGCTGTCTCTGCACATACCGGCTATAACCTGCCCGCCCTGGTGGAGTTGATTGTGCATGCCTTGCCCGTACAGGCCAGCAGTGCCGTGTATTGCCAGCTGAAACCAGAGCATCAGACCCCGGACACTGACGCCGCTGTACGGCAGCAGTTCGGCGAGGCTGCGGGTAAGGCTTTTGACACGGTGATTAATCCTGACCACCTGCCTTCTGTATGGACTGCTCTGTTAAGGAGTATCCGACAAAAGTTAGTGCAACTTGCCACGGCAATATGGGACCGAATATTTGGCTGAAATCCGCCGCTTTACCCTCTCAATTACCACATTCAAAAAACAGTATATTGATCTGTAAAAACGATCGATAATGGAATATCGATCGTTTTTATCTATTAAAATATCGATGTATAAGCCCCCTATTGATCGCTTTTACCTATCAAAGCAAAGGGATATTTCTTTCTCAAAAGTGTTCATGAGCACGACGAACAGGGACGTTGACGTGATGGTCCGGATACAAAGATACATCAGGTTCTGTGTACCGCGTCCCCCGTTGCTGCTTCTGATTCATTAATAAGGTGACATATGAAAATTCAGACCGTGATTGCACTTGTTTTGTCAGCCATTTCGATTTCTGCTCAGGCGGGTCACTGGGCTGTTAAAAACGGCTGGTGCCAGACGCTGACCGATAATGGTCAGGCACTGGTGATGCTGAAAAACAACACCATTGGCATCTTTGGTCAGTTGCAGGGCTGCCCCAATGGGCCGCAGGAGCTGATGGGGAGTCGCATCAGTGTAAACGGCAATCTGGTACCCACGTCTCAGTTGTGCAACCAGCAAACAGGATTTAAGGCTGTTGAGGTTGAAGGCGGGCAGGCACCTGCAGCCGCCATAAAGGCAATTGCTTCGATTGCAGGTCAGGAAACATCGACCCTTCAGGTCTTTGGTGCGCAACTGACATTCACCCGTGGGGACATGATGACGGTCTGCCCGAAATACGTTTCTGGCCTTGCTGCCAGTGCTGGGAGTCGAGCGCCGGAGATTAACAAAGGCTCAGTCATGAAAGCGGCCAAAGAAGCGTACACGAAAGAGTATGACCGTGACACGGCTGAGGCCGCTGATTTTGGCAGCTACAAAGTGGAGGGAAATACTGTGGTTTATGTGGTCTACAATGCCGGGTATCGTACCTACGATAAGGTGGTGGTGACCGTTGGTGCTGATGGTAAGGCCACCGGTGCCAGGGTTGAATACCTGGGGCAATAACGTCTTATCGCCACGCCATTTTTAATGTTAAAGGCCATGTTCCTTCGGGAGCGTGGCCTTTTCTTTTTATACCGATAAACACACAAAGGAGTGAATTATGCGATTAGCATCCCGCTTTGGTGCGGTGAACCTTGTTCGCCGTGACCGTCCCTTAACCCGTGATGAACTTGCTCACTATGTTCCCAGCGTGTTCAGTGAGGAAAAGCATGAATCGCGCAGCGAGCGCTATACCTGCATCCCGACCATCACTCTGTTGGATAACCTGCAGCGCGAAGGTTTTCAGCCGTTCTTTGCCTGCCAGACCCGTGTGCGTAACCCCGACAAGCGGGAACACACCAAACATATGCTACGTCTGCGCCGCGAAGGGCAGATTACCGGTAAACAGGTGCCGGAAATTATCCTGCTTAACAGCCATGACGGTTCCAGTTCATACCAGATGCTGCCGGGACTGTTCCGATCGGTCTGTCAGAACGGACTGATTTGCGGCGAGAGCTTTGGAGAGGTGCGAGTGCCCCATAAGGGCAACGTGGTGGAAAAGGTTATCGAAGGGGCTTACGAGGTGCTTGGGGTGTTTGACAGGGTGGAGGAAAAACGCGATGCCATGCAGTCACTAATGCTTCCGCCGCCAGCACAACAAGCACTGGCAAAAGCTGCACTGACATATCGCTTTGGCGAGGAGCATCAGCCCGTGACGGAATCACAGCTATTGGCCCCTCGTCGCTGGCAGGATGAGTCCGGAGATCTCTGGACAACTTATCAGCGTATTCAGGAAAATCTGATTAAAGGCGGACTGGTGGGGAGAGCGGCAAACGGTAAGCGCGCAAATACCCGTGCCGTTAAGGGTATCGACAGCGACGTGAAGCTCAACCGCGCCCTGTGGGTGATGGCAGAGAACATGCTGTCATTGCTCGGTCAGTCCTGACATCGGAACGGAGATACATACTCGTGCATACCGAACCTGCTTTATCCCTCCCTGACGGTCCGTTTACCCGCCACAAGGCAACATCCCTCACAGAGCTATATAAGAACGTCGCTATCGAAGACGACCAGGGGACACATTTTCGTCTGATCGTACGCTATAACGGCACGATGGTCTGGCGGGCATGGAACTTCGAGCCAGAAGCCGGACGGTTACTTAACTGTTACATCACTTCTTACGGTATTCGTAAACCCTGACTGACTTAACGACCCCTTATTCCCGCCAGCCCTTACCGGCTGGCTTTTTTATTTCCGGAGATACTCACCATGAATATTGCACTCCCTGATACTTCTCTTGTTCCTGTCCCCATAACCGCCACGCTCATCCCTGATGAACAACGTCTCAGCTTCTGGCCTCAGCATTTCAGTACGGTTCCTCAGTGGATATTACTGGAGCCACGTGTCTTTAGCCAGATGGACGCGTTATGCGCGGACTACACCGGTGGCATCTGGAATTTCTTCACGCTTAGTAACGCTGGAGCCTTTATTGCCCCGGACGGTGACGAAGCATGGTCGCTGTTTAACGCCCTGAACGGCAACAACGCCATCCTCGGTAATGAAGCGGCAGGCATCGCGGTTTGTCTGCTGGCCTGGAACCACCACGCCTGGCATACGGGCAGTGTCGTGATGTGTGACCACTTTTATCGCCTGCGTGATTACGCCCTTCAGCACCCTGAATGCAGCGCCATTTTGCAGATTATTGACTGAGGGAAAAGGTATGACTGTCGAATTAACAGCGTCACCGGCACTGCCGGTGACAACCCGTCGTACGGTTCAGCGAGCACTTTCATTACTGGAGAAACATCTTCGTGAGCCGGGTGCATTGTTTACGTCCACTGCGGCGGTTCGAGACTGGCTGCGTCTGAAAATGACCGGCCTTGAGCGCGAGGTATTTATAGTGCTGTACCTGGATAACCAGCACCGTCTGCTGGAATGCGAAACACTGTTCAGCGGCACCATCAACAGTACGGAGGTGCATCCACGTGAAGTGGTGAAGTCGGCCCTGCGCCATAACGCGGCTGCCGTACTTCTGGCACACAACCATCCTTCCGGCGAAGCGGAGCCCAGCCTGGCTGACAGGCAAACCACCGACAGGCTGGTGAAGGCACTTTCGCTGGTTGAGGTCAGAGTGCTGGACCACTGTATTGTCGGGGGTATGGCTGTGAGTTCGTTTGCAGAACGTGGCTGGCTATAAAGGAGAATAAAAAATGTCATCAAATGACTTACAGCAATGGGGATTATGTCGCAGCATCTCACCGTGCTTTGGCGCAAGGCTCGTACAGGAGAGAAACCGCCTGCACTTTCTAGCTGACCGCGCCGGTTTTAACGGTCAGTTCACCGAAGAGCAGGCGCTGCGACTCGATCAGGCATTTCCTCTGATTATGAAGCAACTCGAGCTTATGCTCTCCACCGGTGAGCTAAATCCGCGCCACTCGCATTGTGTCACCCTTTACCACAATGGGCTGACCTGCGAAGCCGATACCCTTGGTAGTTACGGCTACGTATACATCGCCGTTTACCCCACTCATCGTTAACTACTTTCACAAGAGCAAATATGAAAACTCTACCTGCAACAACTCCGCAGGCGGCGAAGCTATATCTGTCCCCCGTGGCAGTGTGGCAAATGCTGCTTGCACGCCTGCTGGAACAACATTATGGCCTGACACTCAACGACACACCATTCAGTGATGAAACGGTAATTCAGGAACATATCGATGCCGGTATATCTTTGGCCGATGCCGTTAATTTTCTGGTGGAAAAGTACGGGCTGGTTCGTATTTATCGCAGGGGATTCAACTGGCAAGAACAGTCCCCATATCTGCGGGCGGTCGATATTCTGCGGGCGCGACAGGCAACTGGTTTATTGAAAAGAAATCGTATTAGCGCGGCACGGTGAACATTGGGAATAGCCTCCCTGATTCACATTGCAGTCTTACTAATTTACTCACTCCAAAAAGCACCTGCCGATGCTGGTTGGTGCTTTTACTTATATGGACGAAACATCATGCAAATTGAAGCTGTAATTTTAACTGGGCACATTATCGCAAGCACAATCCGGGAATGCTGGGTCGTCGTTGTTGATGGTTTTGACGCATACTACGAACAAGCTTATGATCCAGCATAATTTCTTTTCCTCATGAAGGGACTGGTATGGGCAACAGAATGTGGATGATCCGCGGTGACGGCGGCAAGCTCTATGACGATTTTCGCGATAAGCAAATTGTAGGCATCGGTTGGTCTCAGCTGGCTCCATTAGTCAAACCCGGCCTATCCCGAGCCCAGTTACTCGCCTTATACCAAGAGGCTGATCCCTTAACAAAGCTCGGAACAGCCCGTTCTGGCGCATCGCAGGTCTGGCGTTTTGTGAATGAGATCCAAAAGGGTGATTGGGTTATTACCTATTCGCCAGCCAACCGTACTTATTTGCTAGGCAAAGTTACTTCAGACTTCCAGTATCATCCTGAATGGGTGGAAGAGGGGATGGGTATCGCTCGGCAGGTTAAATGGAATACTCAAGAAATCGACCGCGATAGATTGTCTGTTGCTACCAAAAACACATTGGGTTCTACGCTGACGGTTTTCCAGCTTCCAGAATATGCGCTAGAAGAGCTTTTGCAGGATAAGAAACCCACTGTAGACGCTATTACTCATAATCTAACAGCGACAGATGAAGATGAGGTCGTTTCTGATCCGCTTCGCGATGTGGAGTCGTTGGCGCGTGAAGGTATTAAAGATCGAGTTAATGGGCTCGATCCGAAGGAGATGGAGTATTTGGTTGCAGGAGTTTTACGCAGCATGGGATATAAAACACAGGTGTCTCCTGTGGGTCCAGATCGTGGGAAGGATATCATCGCATCACCTGATGGATTTGGATTTGAGAATCCACGTATCGTCGTTGAGGTAAAACATCGCAGGGAGCAAATGGGGAGTCAGCAGATTCGCAGCTTTATTGGCGGCCGTCATCCAGAAGATCGTGGGCTTTATGTCAGTACGGGGGGCTTTACGAAAGATGCTCGCTATGAAGCCGACCGCTCACAGATACCTCTGACGCTCTGGACGCTAGACGATCTTGTCAGAGCCCTCATTGAAAACTATGAGCAGGTTGATATCGAAACCAAACTTTTGGTGCCTCTGAAGAAAACTTTCCTGCCTGCCTGAATCTTGCTTTGACTGCCATATCGGTGTTCTACTGGTATGGCTTTATATCCACTTGCAATGTCTATTTTTTATACGGATTTTAACTTGTGGGTACAAGTGCGGGTATAACTTTTTATTCCTGTTTATAAACTACATTGATATCAGTCTATTGGGTGTGAAATTCGAGTCCGGCCTTCGCACTCATCCTCTAAACACCTCTCTCCAATGCCACTCCACGAACCCCTCTCCTGGATAGTTCCCTTTCACCATTGGTAGCGCAATCTGCTTCCCGGCAAAATCCCAGAACAGCTGCCCAACAATCCCGCCCCCATTCACCGCCTCGGAAACCAGTATCCGCATACTCTCATCTAGTCCAATCGATCCCTTATCAAACGCCTTATGATGAATCGCACACAGCGCCAGCCCGTTTGGGATCTCACACGGTCCACCAAACTGCTTCCACTTGATATGCGCGGCTTCAAGACCAACAGAGGCGTTATCATGTCGCATGTTAAACCCGCAGATTGCGCACTCATAGTTATAAGCACGTAGCACCTGCTGCCGGAACAGCGGATCGCGAACCTTACGGATTTGCTGAATATTAAAGCCCATCTCATCCGCGATCTCTTCCTGAATGCTTTCAGGAAAGTGCGCTTCAAGGATCTGCTGCGCCAGCGAGCCGATCAGGTTTTTGTTCTTACTTAGCAGCGCAAAGTGTTCTTCATCAAACCCGCCTGCGACGTTATGTTCCACAAGTTCTTTAACAGGCGGTTGCTTACTGCCAATGGTCGAACAGAACTCAGTATTCTTCAGATCCCAAAATCCATCCCCTTTGAGCCTCCAGAAGGGCATATTTGGGTAATGCGCCTTCCTCTGTGGGCCAAAGCGTTCTAACAGGCTAAGCAGCTGCTCGTGGACCTCAGTTCCGTAATCAAACAGTCGCGCATGCCCCTGCTGATAGTTCGCCAGCACATACAGAAGCAATAAAGGCTTATGCGGCGCACGCTGTTTGCCTTTGTGCCAGATAGTGATGTCGGCAATAGCCTGTTCGAGAGTTTTGCTGGAAGCCATCGCGTTACGGAAGAAGGTAAATAATTGCGATGATGCTCGCAAAACCCAGACCAATCAACCCGTAACCAACAAAAATATGACCTTAATGAACCCAACCCTATTTCCTGAATCCTCCTCGCAAATTCCAAATTTACCCCACCCAAAACCGCTGTATTTATATTCAGCCCTGTATAATGAGCACCACAAATTACGCCGAACGGCAAAGAAAGTATCAAAGAGAATTTAACGAGGAATTCGCGATATGAAGGTGCTGCAACACCCCCATACCGCTAACCACAACCAACTATAACGGAGTTGAAAATGGCTGCGACGAATTTTAAGCCAGAGTTTACTGTTTGCAAAACAGAATCAGACGCTTTCACCGGCGTGATTGAAAACCGCGAGCTGGTACGCAAAAACAGCGCCCGCCGTCTTCACGGCAACCAGACCAACGCGGCACCCGTCCATCCCCGCGCGGAAACGCCGCAGGACAGTACAGCCTGCTGCGAACTTTATTCCCGCATAGATATGAAATACCTTCTTCTGGGCGGCGAGTGGTTAACCCGTGCAGGCTTTATCAACGGTATGCCGGTGAAAATCCGCGCCATGAAAGACTGCATTGTGATTACGCCGCAGCATACAAGAGAATTATGGGGATGCCTGGAAGGTATGAGTGTGGTGAATATAAATAAGCAGAAAGTCGCGCAGTGGCTGAAGACCTTTCCGGGAGCGCTGAATGATACAGGTGATGTTCCGGTGATTAAGCGTGGGAGTGGGAAGGCCGTTTAAACTCAAGACTAACGAGTGCGGGCATATGAGCACATGCCCGCACTATGCTAAAAATAACTCAATCATGATCTACCTGTTCTTTAACTGCCTTAACCAGCACAGCATGAAGCTCGCCAACGGTTAAATCGCGTATCACCGGTTCCTGAATGCCTCGCAACCTGCGAATCAGGCGGCAGATACCAAAGTAATCTATGCCCTCGGTGCTAAAAAGAAACTCGTTTTCAGCGAGGGAAAAAGTTTTCTCATAGCCATCTTCTTCAGTGACAAGCGTAACGCCAAACGCTTCCTCGCAGTCTTCTATCAGGGCATCGCCATCCATGCCGCAGATATCAAGGTCGGCTTCGATTAGGGTGTTCACATCAATGCGCTTGAGATGATGTCCAGAGGACTGACGCACAACCTCAATGACCTGCGAAAGAGTGGGGTACATTATGTTGGATTCCGTGGGTGAAGAAATGACGTAGACATTCATCAGTAGATCGAGTTAACGCCTGGGACTTATTATTGAAGGTACAAAGAAAATCAAAACAATCCACGCAAACATACCAATGATTTTTAACGGCCAGGGTTCGAATACATCAAAGCATACCATTGCGCCTATAACTAATAGTGGTCCTCCCAATAATTCCAGTATTCCTTCTAAGATAGATAACTTATGAGGTAATACACGATTTAGTAAAACGGCCATGAAATGTGCGCATCCTAAAGTGGTGATTATAGCTATAGTGCATTCTTTCCAGTTATCAGTGACGCCCACGCATATGAGGCATAACACAATCACAAAAACACAAAGTAACGTATTCAGCATGGAAATAATAAACTTACTCATAGCAGTTGCCGTGGCGTTTAAAATATTAAGAGTCTATGAATATAGCGCTCTTAACAGAATGACAAACGAAAATGGCTAATAATGCATTTAAGAATTTTTGTGCCTCGCTTATTTACGCAATAATCAAGTTAGCGGCTTCATGCCAGTCTCACGCATTCCACCGCTAAATCGACTTTAACTAAACACCGGCACCCCCAGCCCAACCTTCACCTCCCTCAACGTCCCTTGCGTCACCCCTTGCGCCCGTTCCGTCCCGCGCTTCAGCATCGCCATCAATTCCCCCTTATCCCGCAAATACATCGCCCTCCGCTCCCGCATCGGCGCAATCAACTCCTGCAGGCACGCTTCAAGCTCGTTCTTACATACCCGGTCACCCAGCCCGCCCGCCTGATAGTGCGCCTTCATCGCCGCCACTTTCTCCTTGTCAGGGTGAAACGCGTCGAGGTACGTAAACACCACGTTCCCCTCAATCTGCCCCGGGTCGCTCACCTTCAGGTGGTTCGGGTCGGTGTACATGGCGCTGACCGCACGGTGAATGGTCTCTTCACTGGCCGAAAGGTGCAGCGTGTTGCCCAGCGATTTCGACATCTTGGCACCGCCGTCGATGCCGGGCAGGCGACTGGTGTCGCTCAGCATCGCCTTACAGTGGCGCAGCACCGGGGCGGGCAGCAGGCTGTTCATCTTGAGCACAATCTCGTTGGTCTGCTCAATCATCGGCAGCTGGTCGTCGCCGACGGGCACGCACTCGGCCTTGAACGCGGTGATGTCCGCCGCCTGGCTGATGGGATAGGCCATAAACCCGACTGGCAGCGAGCGGGCGAAACCCTTCTGCACAATCTCGTTTTTCACCGTCGGGTTACGCTCCACGCGGGCGACGGTGACGATGTTCATATACAGCATCGTCAGCTCGGCGAGGGCGGGCAGGGCGGACTGCAGGCAGATCGTGGTCAGGCTCGGGTCGATGCCGGCGGCGAGGTAGTCGGCCAGCACTTCGGGGATGTTATCGCGGATCTTCTGCGGGTTGCTGCCGTTGTCGGTCAGCCCCTGCAGGTCGGCAATTAGCACAAACTGGTTGTGCGTGTGCTGGAGC